>CALWBC010000062.1 GCA_944375755.1 uncultured Mediterraneibacter sp.
CTTTATTTTGCGTTTGCCGCCTCAAGCTGCTGGTTGGTGCTCTCAACCGCCATATCTACAGCTTCCTGCGGATCTCCTCCGTTAAACACAAGCTCTGCTCCCGCCATCATGTCGTCTCTGATCTGGACAAGAGTTGTGACAAGCGGCCCTGCTGTCACAGAATTCTGCTTTCCGTTCAGAAGCTGATCGGAAGCGATCTTCATCATCGGCTGCTCTTCATAGAGTGTCTTAATCGTATCTGTTTCATATGACTGGCTGTTTACCGGATAGTATCCTGTGCTTGCCGCCCATGTCGCCTGTACTTCCGGGCTTGCCGCATACTCAAGGAACTCAAACGCGCCTTTCTGCACATCATCCGGAAGATCCTTTGACATCACGAACGCGCCGCCGCCCGCATACACGCCCTGGGGCTCACGGTCCTCAAAGTGCGGAATTCCCGCGATTCCAACCTCAAACGGCGCAGAGTCGATAATGCTTGTCGCCCATGCGGATGTGGTGATAAACATGGAGATGTCCCCGTTATTGAATCCGGCGTTGATATCGTCATCACTCTCACCGTAGTTTTCAAATCCGTCCTCTTCCATCAGATCCTGAATGAACTCATAGAAACGAAGAAGTCCGTCTCCGTATGCCGCCTCTGTCGCTCTCGCGGAGCGGCCGTTGTCATTGTTCACAACCGGATACCCGCTGTTTGTGAGCAGCTGATCAAGAAGATATCCCCAGGAAGTAATGGAAAACGCCTTCATTCCATCATTTGCCTCCGCAATCTGCGGTGCAGCCTTCACGATTCCTTCAAATGTATCCGGAGGAGTCTCCAGTCCCGCTTTCTCAAGCGCATCCACGTTGTAGTAGATCACCGGAGAGGAGCAGTTAAACGGCATCGCATACATGGAACCGTCCACTGTATAGAAATCAACCGCCTGGGGGAGCAGCTGGCTCACATCATAGTCGTATTTCTCCACCATATCGCTGATGTTTTCCACCAGACCGGAATCGTACATTGCCTGGAGATGCTGATCACCGATCTGCATAATCGCGGGAGAGCCCTCGCCTCCTGCCATATTCAGGAATTTGGAGTTTGCTTCATCATATTCTCCCTGTGCCTCTGCCACAACCTCATATTCATCCTGACTTTCATTGAACCCGTCAACGATCACATTCAGCGCGTCCAGACGGTCGCCGCTCATGACATGCCAGAGAAGGATCTCTGTTTTTCCTGAATCTGTCTCCGAACCGGAAGAAGTTCCTCCTTCCGCCGCGGATGCCTGGGAAGAACCTGTTCCGCAGCCTGCCAGACACGATGCGCCAAGAGCCGCTGTAAGCAATACTGAAATTAATTTCTTTTTCATCTTTTTACTCCTTTTCATTTTACTCTCTTTTTGTTCAAGTCCGGTGTTCTGAGCCCGAAAGGCTCCTTCACAGACCGGATGGATTTATTTCAACGCCCCTTTGGTCAGCCCCTCCTGAAGGCGGTTCTGTCCAAAAAACATAAGTATGAGCGTTGGAATCGTAACAATCATGGTCGCCGCTGCAACAAGGCGGAAGTCCTTCTGCGTGTCAGAGGCAGTCAGCATCCGGAGCCCGATCTGAATCGTTCGGACTTTATCTTCTGTTGTGGCAATCAGAGGCCACAGGTAGTTGTTCCAGCTTACGAGGAAACAGTAGACCGCAAGTGTCACAATGCTGTTTTTCGACAGAGGAACCACTACTTTCCGGAAGAAATAAATTCTCCCGATCCCCGAAATATCCCCGGCCTCCTTCAGTTCCTGCGGAATCTGCTTCATGCTCTGTCTGAGCAGGAAAATTCCGAAGGCGGATCCGAGACAGGGAAGAATAATTCCCGTATATGTATTGATCAGCCCCATTGTACGGATCGTCTGAAAGTTTGTAATCGTCAGGACATCCATGGGGATCATCATTGCCGACATGAACAATCCGAAGACAAATCCCGATCCCCTGAACGGGATAAACACAATCGCATAGGCTGCGAGCAGTGCGAACAGCACCTGAAACAATGTAGTCAGCGTTGAAATAATAATGGAATTTTTCATATAATAAAGCAGACTGGCCTCCTGAAAAGCCTCCACGTAGTTTTCAAAATGCAGTACTTTCGGCCAGTAAATTCCGTTCACAATATCCGTATTGTCAGAAAGGCTGAGCGCAACAGTAAACAGAAGCGGAAATATCATGATTACAGCCAGCAGAATAAGCACGGTGTACTGCACCGCAATCGTCCGTTTTTTCATTGGTATGTCACCCGCCTTTCCACAATCTTCATCTGGAACAGGGAGATCAGCGTCACGATAATAAAGAGGATCACTCCCTGCGCAGCCGCAAAGCTGTAGTCATAGTTTACAAACACATCTTCATAGATCGAATACACGAGAAGATTCGTGCTGTTTGCCGGCCCGCCGTGGGTCATCATATCGATAACGCCGAATGACTGAAACGCATTCACAATGGAAATTACCAGCACATAAAACAGAAACGGGGAAAGCAGCGGAAGAGTCACTTTTCTCAGCCTGTACCACCATCCGATCCCGGCAATATCCGAGCATTCATAATACATTTTATCTATGCTTTTCAGCCCGCCGAGCAGAATCAGGTAGCAGTATCCCGTATTCATCCAGATGGTCACAATACTGATGGAAACGATCGCGATGTTCATATCTGTAAGCCAGCCGACCCTCTCCCCGCCGAATGCCCCGATAACCGCATTTAAAAGCCCCATCGTCGGGTGGAACATGAAGTTCCAGAACATGGACGCTGCCGCTACAGAGATTCCCATGGTAAATGTAAAAATTGTACGGAAAATCCCCATTCCTTTCCGGCTTCCGGCCGTAAGCAGCGCCATCGCGAGCGAGAGCACAATGGTTCCGGGCACGGTAAGGATGATATAGACAATCGTATTTTTCAGACTGGTCCGGTAAAGCGTCGTCTGAAGCAGCAGGAGATAATTATGAAGTCCGCTGAAGCTGATCAGATCGCCTTTTGCATTGGTTGTAAACACGCTCTGCACACAGGTCAGCACAAAC
>CALWBC010000063.1 GCA_944375755.1 uncultured Mediterraneibacter sp.
TTTGAAGTAAGTGGGCTCAGCATGGCGATGCAGTCCCCTGTTTTTGAACGTCCCCCAATCGAAAAACTCACCTCGTCCATATTTTGTTTCCATCAGAAACCTTCCCGTTAATGCACTAAATAGCTGATGTACACACTTGGGGATTGACTTTATTTCTTACATATGTAATATTAATTGTAGCGTATTACTATCATTACATCTGCACAGTCAGGAGGAATATATTATGGCACGAACAATGACCCGAATCGCTGCTGTTTTTACCTGTATCCTTATCTGCTCTCTGGCGGATACAGGTTGCTCTTCTCCGGATAATTCTCCTTCCGGACAGTCCTCATCAGAGGTATCCGCATCAGAATCAGACTCTTCTTCTGCGGACCAGTCTACGGAAGAGCAGGAACTCTACCAACTGGCGCTGCGGGCTGCGCGAAGCTGTGCAGGGATCACGGAGGATCCGTCTTTCTCTTCGGCCACAGGTGATGCAACAGACGCAAACGGCAAGGATGATTCGGAGACAGTCCGCGAACTTCTGGGCGCGCTTGAAGCAGACGGCTTTTGCGCCTCCGATACGGATAATCTCTATAATATGGTAAATTACAATCAGATGGATACATTCTGCCGGGCTTCCGAAGAGGGGAAAAAGGCGGACGCAGATCTGATCCTGCTGATGGATACGGACGGCTTTGTCTGCTATCATTTTCACACCGCAGACAAAATCATCAATGTCCGGCGATGCACCCTGTACTGGAGCGACGGAACCCCCGGATACTACGAGGCATTCCAGGCGGAGCGGTGGACCTATACGGAAAAAGGTTATTTTTTCTTTGACCAGCACCGGATGCCGGGCTATGACGGGCCCCCGGGGGAGATTGTAATCCGGGTAAGGCCCATTGAAGAAACATGTCTTCAATATAACAGGAAATATGTCCTTCCGGTGGGATACAGCAGAAACAACATGCTGATCAGCGACTGGAGTGAAACGGACGGATTCGGAGATCTTAATTTCTATGATCTCTATGACATCTTCTATCCGATGAAGTACAAGGAACCTGTTCCTTATGTCCACGAATTCACAGGAGCGGAATATGAGATTCCCTCTTCTGAATTTGAAACCGTACTGTCTGATTACCTGAATGTCTCTGCGGACACAATCCGGGCACGCACCGTATACCATCCGGATACGGACACATATCTGTACCATCCGCGGGGACTGGGGGACGCGGAATATCCATACGCCCCCAGTCCGGAAGTCACAGCCTGTGAGAAACGGGATGACGGCACTCTTCTTCTCACTGTTAATGCGGTATGGGCCACCGGATTCACCGACTCCGCAGCGATAAGTGTGCTGACAGTGCGTCCGCTTCCGGACGGCCGTTTCCAATATGTCTCAAATCAGGTGATCCATCTGCAGGAGGGCATCGGCGGGAGCTGGTATTCCCCGCGTCTTACGGAAGAAGAATGGCGTGCCGCATATGGGAAGTAATTTCCCGATGCGGTACGCCATTTGCATCAAAAGCAATATCTCCGAAACAATATACAGCGCCCTGTCTGTAATCACAGTGCTCCTCTTCCGGCAAACAAGAGGCATACTACATAAGCAGAGCCCCGAGTATGGCTTCTGTGATCTGTGCCGCCCTTGCTCCTGAGGCCCCGGATTCTCCCTGCAGAAGGGACGCGAAAAAGCAGGGTCCGTCCTCAGTCTCAGCATATCCCACAAACCATCCGCACACATTGTTTCCGTCTTTTGCTCCGGTTCCAGTCTTTCCGTACAGAGAATATCCGTCTGATTCCCCAACATACATCGCCTGCTTCACCGCACGGACATTATCCTCAGCGAAACCGAACGTATTGTCATAAAATTTGCGGATCATCTCCACCTGCTCCATCGGGGAAATCGCCAGAGACGAATCCAGCCAGTAGGATTCCAGGTCTGCGCCCACATGTTGATTGCCATATCCGATCTGTTCCAGATACGTTTCTATCCTCTCACCTCCCACAGACTGGTCAAGGTTCTGGAAATACCAGTTCACGGAATTTTGGATCGCGCCGGCCAGATCCTGATCCTCTTCCCAGGCAGCTATGGGATATCCGGTTCCGTCCCATTTCTGATCGGAATTCTCCGGAGTGATGATCCCGTCCTCCAGTCCCAGAAGCGCATCGTATATTTTCCATGTTGAAAGCGGAGAGATCCGCGTAAGAGCAGTCTCTTCATTATATACAGACCACTGACCGTTTCCCGGCTTATACAGAACGAAACAGCCTTCTTCTCCTCCAAAATAAGCGGACAGATCCACCTGCGTGACAGACTGAGCGGATATGTCCGTCTCATACCGGTTCTCTCCGCCCGCGCGTACTCCCAGAAACGGAATAAACGCCCCCAGAAGGATCGTGACCATACAGAACACAGCTATTCCCGCCGCCTTTTGTTTTCCGGTGGATTTTCGGAATCCGGCGATATTGCAGATCCGGGTCTTCATCTCTTTCATACCGCTGCTGATCCCCGCAGCAGCCAGGGTTCTCCTGCTGCTCCCCAGGGACGCCAGATCCAGAAGCGTTCCCGCATATTCGCTGTATTCTTCCTTTTCCAGCATATTCAGTACCGCTTCATCGCAGGCCGTCTCACGCTCGGTTCTAAGTCTCGTTGCCGCATATCTGACCGCCGGATTGAACCAGTAAATCATTCGGATAATTTCCGCCAGAAGATTAACCAGATTGTCTCTGTGGCGGTAGTGCTGAAGTTCATGCAGCAGCATGTATCTGACTGCTTTTTGCCGGCAGCCACTGCGTGCTTCTTCATCCGTCCCTGAAGCGAAATCCGCATTCATTATCCGGACAAGCCGGAGCGGCAAACAGATCCCCGGCCGGAGAACTCCGATAATCACAGGGGATTTCAGATAAGCCGTTTCCAGAAGCGGAATCTTCCTCCTGATTCCAAGCTCCCGCAGGCAGTGATCATATATCTCCAACATCTCCCGGTTCTCAACCGGAACTGCCGACTGCCTCAGCTCTCTGCCAAATCGCATATTTTTTATAAACATCACCAGGCAGACCGCAAGCCCGATCCCCCATGCGATGAATACCGCCGTGCCGATCCACCGGGGGATGTCTCCCCTCATTTCCACGGCAAAGTCGTGAAGCCCGCGCAGCGCTCCGGTTCCATTTCCGTCCAAAGCCTCCGCCCCGAAAGCAGCTGCCGCATCTGATGCGCAGGAAGCCGGCGATACGCTTACAGGAATTTCAAACCGTACGGGAAGAAACGGCACTGTCAGAATCATAAACACTGCCATCCACAACCCATATCTCATCCGGGCTGTAAGCGACCGCTTCCAGACACCTGACGCCAGCGCCGCCGCGCCCACCAGCAGCACGGCAGTCAGATTCGACACAAGAAAGCCGCATCCAAAATTCTGCATTCCTGCTATCTCCTTTTCTCTGCTGAACTCATGTCCTGTCGTTTCCCTTTGTCTTTATGATTTTCAATAATTCCTCTCAGACTTTTCAGCTCTTCCTCCGTAAGCTCATCATTCCCAAGCCAGGTGGAAAACATGGCGGAAAAATCTCCCCCGAAATACCGGCTTACAAAAGACGAGCTCTTCTGCCTCAGATATTCATCCTCTGTAACAAGCGGGGTGTACACGAATACCCGCCCCTTCTTTTCATAGGTAAGAGCCTCCTTTGAAACCAGGCGCCTGATCAGCGTCTGGATCGTCTTCGGACTCCATTCCGTTGTCTGCACCAGCCGGTCCGTAATCTCATTGGTACTTACCGGGGCATTCTCCCATACAATTTTCATCACTTCAAATTCTGCTTCTGATATCTGTGGAAGTTTTTTCATCTCGCTGCTGTACCCCTTTATCATCCTACAAATGTAATAATTTTTATTATAAAAGGCAGTACTCCGGTTGTCAAAGTTTTTTATTGAAGCATCTCACATATTTTTGTTAGAACATCTTATATCGCTTTCGTTTTCCATATTTATGTGTACAAACCTCCCCTTTTCTCCTATAATAAAATGCGATGTCGGCAAAAAAAGTGCGACAAAACAAAGATTAACGGAGGTTTCATAAAATGAAAGCCGATTACAGACGAACGCTCATCGCCTGCTACACCGGATATATCGTGCAGGCAATCGTTAATAATTTTATTCCTCTTCTGTTCCTGACTTTTCAGGACACTTACGGGATTTCACTTGGAAGAATCACTGCGCTGATCACTGCCAATTTTCTGATCCAGCTGCTGATCGATCTCCTCTCCGCCGGTTTCATCGACCGGATCGGATACCGGGCTTCCATGCTCATCGCCCATGGGGCTGCCGCCGCAGGACTGATCGGTCTTACCGTACTGCCCGAGCTGACACCGGATCCTTTCATCGGCCTGGCCGCTTCTGTCATGATCTATGCCATAGGAGGCGGGCTTCTGGAGGTGCTGGTCAGCCCCATCGTAGAAGCGCTCCCCACGGAAAACAAGTAAAAGGCCATGAGCCTGCTCCACTCCTTCTACTGCTGGGGCCATGTGGCCGTAGTTCTGATATCCACCCTGTTCTTCACTCTTTTCGGACTTAACAACTGGAAAATCATGGCTGTTCTGTGGGCTCTGATTCCCCTTTATAACCTCTTCGTCTTCCGAAAGGTTCCGATCTATCCGCTCATTTCAGAGGATGAAGAAGGACTCAGTGCCAAAACACTTATCCGGCTGCCCGCATTCTGGGTTCTTATGGCCATCATGGTCTGCGCAGGCGCCAGCGAACAGGCGGTCAGCCAGTGGGCTTCCACCTTTGCCGAGCAGGGACTCGGCGTTACCAAAACAGTCGGAGACCTGACCGGTCCCATGCTCTTCGCCATCTGCATGGGATGCTCCAGACTTCTGTACGGATTGTATGGTGAAAAGCTGAATCTCCGGATCGCGATGATCGCCAGCGGCGTGCTCTGCCTGATCGCCTACTGCACGATCTCCCTCTCCCCGGTTCCCGTACTCAGCCTGATCGGCTGCGGCATCTGCGGTTTCTCAGTGGGAATCATGTGGCCCGGCACGTTCAGTATCGGAGCGGCAGCATTAAAAGGAGGCGGAACCGTCATGTTTGCCTTCTTCGCACTGGCCGGAGATCTGGGCTGCTCCGCCGGTCCCACTTTCGTCGGTCTGATATCCGATCAGGTCAGAGGAGGGCTAAAATCCGGGATCCTCTGGGCGGCTGTTTTTCCGCTTCTCCTGATCATCGGAACTGCATGGATTCACAGAATACACAGTTCCACAGATTTTGTAAAATCTTCGGATCGCACATCCCATCTTTTAAACTCAAATGACTAGTCTGCGACTTGCCATTTTTGAAAAATTATACTATACTAACCGCACATAATGATTTAAATAATCGCGAAAACGACATTATAACGATCTATGCAGAAAGGAGCATATTACCATGAAATTCATATACCCCGCGGTCTTCCGTAAAACAGAGAAAGGTTATCACGCATTTTTCCCGGATCTGGAATACTGCGAAGCAGACGGCGAAACACTGGATGACGCCATTGAAAACGCGAATGAAGCGGCAAGGAACTGGATTACCATAGAACTGGAGGAAGAAGAGCCTCTCCTCCCCTATGTCTCAGACATAGAAGACATAACAGTCGAAGAAGGGGATGTAATCAGAAACATCTCTGTA
>CALWBC010000064.1 GCA_944375755.1 uncultured Mediterraneibacter sp.
TAGTCGGAACAGATGGAGTGCCTCTGCACGAACATCTGGTTCCGGCGTTACATCCATTCAAAGCTTTGAAGTAAGTGGGCTCAGCATGGCGATGCAGTCCCCTGTTTTTGAACGTCCCCCAATCGAATAACTCACCTCGTCCGTATTCAGTTTCCATCAGAAACCTTCCCGTTAATGCACGAAATAGCTGGCGTACTTTCTCGGCTTGACGCCGTCACTGTTTCGTGCTAATGTCAGTTGCAGGGTTTGTTACAGGAGGGGAAAGGGAAATGAAAATGAATAATACGGAAGCATCTACAAAGCAGATTGCCGCTCAGCTGGCGTCGTTCAGCGCGCCTCTGATCCTGAGCGGTATTCTTCAGCAGTTATACAACTGGGTAGATGCTTTTGTTGTTGGAAATGTAAACGGAGAAACCGCGCTTGCGGCGGTAGGCGGGACGACCAGCATCATTAATTTTTATCTTCTCGCCATCAATGGATTCACCCTGGGGCTCGCGATTCTTTTCGCTCAGAGATTCGGCAGCGGTGATACGGAAGATTATCCGAAGATTCTCTCCACTTTTTCCGTTCTTCTCGGCGGATTCTTTCTCGCGGCTGCTCTGACGGGCATTATTTTCGCCCCGAACCTGCTGCGTCTGATGAATACCCCGGAAGACATACTCGCGCTGTCTTTAGATTATCTTCAGATCATTTTTGCCGGCATTCCTTTTCTCGCTGTTTATAATGTATATTCTTCCGCTCTGTGGGGGCTCGGCGACAGCCGGACTCCTTTTTTCGCGGTCCTGATTTCTTCCGCTGTCAATGTTGCGCTGGACATCCTGCTGGTAGCGGTTCTCGGCTGGAATGTCACCGGCGCTGCGATCGCTACAGTGGTGTCTCAGATTGCAATGACTCTTTATCTGGTTCTCTACGGATCACACCGGTACAGCCTGCTCCGCGTCCGTACCGGGAACGGACTTTTCGACCGGACGGTTCTGGCCTCCGGACTGCGCCTTGGATTTCCTCCCACGATTCAGTCCTGTATCAACGCCTTCGGCACGCTGATCCTACAGAACTTTATGAACGGTTTCGGAAGTCAGACTGTCGCGGCCATCACTACCGCGTACCGGGTGGACTCCATCGTGATCCTCCCCATGATCAATCTCGGTTCCGGTATCTCCACGCTGACCGCTCAGAGCTATGGTTCCGGAGATTCCGGCCGGACGAAAAAGATTCTTGCGGTGGGCACGGTTCTGATGACCGCAGTATCTCTGCTCATGACCGTGCTGGTCATCCCCATGGGCGGGCATCTGATCGCCCTGTTTGGCGCGTCCGCAGACACGGTAGAAATCGGGAACAGCTTTTTCCGGCGGTTCGCTGTCTTTTATATTTTCTATGGTGTGGCCAATGCCATCCGCGGACACATTGAAGGAATCGGAGATGTGGTTTTCTCCAGCGCGGCGGGAATCACCGCTCTTCTGTGCAGAATCCTGCTCTCCTACACCTGTGTTTCCTTCTTTGGAAATATGGTCATCGCCTATGCCGAAGGAATATCCTGGATTCTTCTGATGTTTCTGTTTCTCATCCGTTTTCTGTGGAAATCACACCGGGAAAAGAAGCAGTGCCAAAATCATATTTCTTCACATATTCAATAAACGCCTTCGTGGCTGCGGAGTACACCTGTGCCTTTTTCCAGACAAGCACAATTCCCGTCCGGATTCCCGAGCGCAATGGAACATACTTCAGTCCTTCATAGCTGCAGTCCAGAATGGGCGTTATCACGGTACCGATGCCGCTTTTCGCCATGGCAGCCATATTGTAGAGCAGATTGCCGCCCGCCATGACCTCAATCTGGTTCGCATACTCACCGAACCAGTGCAGCAGCTCGTTCTGCATCATCTCCCGCCGGGTCATAATAAGCGGCGTGTGAACCAGATCCTCCGGTCCCACACTCTCCCTGCGGGCTAGTTCCATATCCTCCCTGACGAGAATTCCCCAGACCTCTTCTTCCGGAATCCGGATAAAATCATATTTGCTGATGTCGGCCGGCTCCATCAGAAGCCCCAGATCCAGAATCCCCCTCTCGATTCTCTCCCTGATATTATCCGAATCACTGCTGAAGATCCGATAACGCACCAGAGGATATTCCCTCTGAAACCGCGCCAGCAGATCCGTCAGAATACTGGAAGCCCGGTACTCCCCGCTGCCGATCGCGATCTCCCCGGCGATCTCACTGTCCCGGTGGAGAAAATCATCCTTCGTCTTCTCCGCAAGCTCGGTAATCTCTCTGGCCCTTCGCTTCAAAAGCAGACCGTCATCCGTCAGATACACATGGTGTCCGCTTCTTTTTAACAGTTTCACCCCAAGCTCTTCCTCCAGCTGAATCATCTGCCTGGAAAGAGTGGGCTGTGTAATATGCAGAATCTGCGCTGCCCTCGTTATGTTTTCCTCCTGAGCAACAGTTAAAAAATACTTAAGAACCCGTAACTCCATCTATAATTCCTCTCTCAGTTCAATCCCCGCTGCCGTTATCCATAATGGTCAACTATAACATATAATATTTGAACCGTAAAGCTTGTGGGGTAAAATCAGTGTAGAAAGGAATCATTCAGCTATTTAGTGCATTAACGGGAAGGTTTCTGATGGAAACAAAATATGGACGAGGTGAGTTTTTCGATTGGGGGACGTTCAAAAACAGGGGACTGCATCGCCATGCTGAGCCCACTTACTTCAAA
>CALWBC010000065.1 GCA_944375755.1 uncultured Mediterraneibacter sp.
CCCGTAGCGCCGTCCAGGTCGCCTGCTTCATATACATCTTCCGGTACTGTCTGAAGTCCGGAGATATAGATGATCGTGTTCATCGCGATGGACTGCCATGCGCAGACGATTACGATCGCGAACCAGGCCGTCTTGCTGTTTGACAGCATACTGGAGCTCAAGGCATCAATTCCGAGCATGCTTCCAAGCTGCGGAAGAATGTATGTAAAGAAATACTGGAAGATATATCCTACAACCAGAGCGCCGAGTACGTTGGGGATAAAATAAGCCGCGCGCAGGAACGTTTTCCCTTTGATCCTGCTGTTCAGGCCAAGCGCAAGAATCAGACTGATCACATTTGTAATGATCGTTGCCACAACGGCAAGCTTGATCGTGAAGATATAGGATCCTCCGATTCTCGGATCCGTGAACAGATCCATGTAGTTTCTGAGTCCTACGAAGTCATACGTTCCGAATCCCTTGAAGTTCGTAAAGCTGTAGATCACACCGCGGATCAGCGGTATTGTATTGAAGCAGACAAACAGTGCCAGAATCGGTATGGTGATCAGCATATACGTCCGCTTGCTGTCGTTAACTTTTTTCATAATTTACCCCGCTCCTTTCCTACTCGGCAGTTCCGTGTTCTTCGTTATACGCCTGAACCTCACGGATAATGTCTCTGTTATATCTCTGCCAGTTCTTGTCGAATGTGTTGAGGAAACTGTCAACATCTTTGTTGATCAGGAATGTCTGGATCTGGGCATCCGCCGCCATCTCGGACGGATAGTAGTGATCCTGATAGTCCGTCATATTTCCTGATTTGATAAATGATGTCATGCCGTCCAGCGCCGGTGAAAGCTCAAAGTCGCCTGTCTTACAAGGGATTGCGTTCTGGTCATCAATGTAAGCCTGCACATTCTCGTCTTCCAGAAGGAAATCAAGCACTTCGTAGGCGGCATCCTTGTTCTCACATGCTGCTGTAACCGCGAACATAAGGTCAACACCGGAGTTCAGGGTGTTCTTTGACGCGTCGTCATTGCCCGGCATTACGAATGAATCAATGTTCATGTCCGGATTTACCTGCTGAATCTGCGGCACTGCGTAACTTCCGATCGGGTACATCGCAGATTCGCCGTTCGCGAATGCCGTACACGCGTCATTGTATCCGTATGCGAACGGATCATCCGGTCCGTAGCTTACAAGCTGCAGACATTTTTCCGCTGTTTCCCGATACTGGTCCGCAAATGTTGTCTTGCCCGCATTTACCTGCTGACAGGTATCTGAGGGAGCAAGCCCTACCACAAGAGCATTCCACGGCGCGAGACAGGTCCAGGTGTCACGGAATCCAAAATAGAACGGCAGGATTCCCTCTGACTGAATCTCCTCGCAGAGATCCATCAGTTCCGTCCATGTCTCCGGGATCTTCCAGCCGTGCTCCTCGAACATATCCCTGTTGTACAGGATACCTGCGGCATTGGCTACATACGGCACTCCGTATGTTCCGTCCGTCGGAACAATCTCAAGGGACTCCAGAATGTCCACATAGGTCGGATTAATGTCCTTGAGGCCCTCATAATCCGAAACATCCGCCAGAATATCGGCATCTACATAATAGGAGTAGTTGATATCTCCTCCGATACCGATGATGTCAGGATAATCGTCCCTGACAAAACGGGTCCTCATGATCGTGCTGGCATCGTTCGGCGAACTGATGGTCAGGTGAATATCGTCGTGAGTCGCGTTAAACTCATCTTCCACCTGATCGAAATACGCCGCGGCCTCCGGTTTGTACTGGAGAATTTCAATCTCCGTCACACCGCTGTCTTTGCCCGAACCGCATCCCGGAAGAATGGCTGTCGCAAGCATGGCTGTCGCAAGCACCGCACTGATCGCATTTTTCCTTTTCATAATAGTTTCAGCTCCTTCCTTTAGCTTTTTCCGCTTATGGAAGTATTATAACATTCCAAAATGTTTCCAAGAATATCTATATAATTTAAATTTTATGCCACATTGCAACTTCTGTCGTATTTCTGTAAAGTATAGTCGCATTCAGGTATATTTTGAGGTATAATAAGGGTGTCATCCCGTAAATATCGCATTTTTACAAAGTACTGGTTTAAAAGGGTGATTATTATGAGTGATCTTTTGTTTTCCGTATTTCCAAATGAAAATTTCATCGATCTCGGGCTCTATCAGTTCGGCCGCGAGACCTGCACTCCCGGACATTCGTTCGGGCCGGTATCACGCAACCATTACCTGTTTCACTATGTCCTTTCAGGCACCGGCAAACTGATGGCGCAGGACTCGAAGGGGTTCTCCCGGGAATATCAGATCAAGAGCGGCCAGGGGTTTATGATCTTTCCGAAACAGATTACCACCTACATTGCCGACATTTCTCTTCCCTGGGAGTACACCTGGATTGAGTTTGACGGACTGCGCGCCAGAGAGATCGTCGAGATCGCCGGACTTTCGGTAGATCATCCGGTCTATCACGCATCGTCAAAAGACCTCCGTGAAAACATGAAAAATGAAATGCTCTATCTGGCGGAACACGGAGAGGACTCCCCGTTCCATCTGATCGGGCATCTCTATCTTTTTATCGATTATCTCTCGCGCTCAGCGGAAACGATGAAACTTGCAACCAAGGGAAAAGTACGGGATTTCTACATTAAAGAAGCGCTGAATTACATTGAGCAGAATTTTCAGAATGATATCACAGTCGAGGGGATTGCCTCATTCTGCGGACTGAATCGCACCTATTTCGGACGAATTTTCAAGGAAACCGTTGGGAAATCCCCCCAGGAGTTCCTTCTGAGCTATCGAATGACAAAGGCGGCGGAACTGTTAAAACTGACCGGTCTGTCCGTCAGCGATATCGGGAACGCCGTCGGGTATCCCAATCAGCTTCATTTTTCACGGGCCTTTAAAAATGTATACGGCATCTCGCCCAGAGAATGGAGAAACCAGAACCGGATCAGCAGCTGATCCGGTTCTGGTTTCTCTGTTCATCTCTTTTTCATTTGTTTATCCGTTTATCAGCGCCTCCACTTCCCCGCGTTCCGGCATGGAACGGATGGCGCCTTTTTTTTTTGTTTCTATCGCTGCCGCCGCATTTGCGAACGTCAGCATCTCCCCCAGCTGATCTTCCGTCAGACTGTCAAAGTCATGCTCCAGAATGTAGGTGAGGGAACTTCCGCAGAATGTGTCTCCGGCTCCCGTTGTCTCTATCGCCTTTACGGAGAATCCCGGACGCTCCACACGCATTCCCTTATAGTATGCTCTGCTGCCGTCTTTTCCCATGGTGAGCAAAATCAGCGGGATCTGATACTTCTCCTGAAGATACGCGATCCCCTCATCATAATCTTCTTTTCCGGAAACAAACTGGATCTCATTGTCGGAAATCTTAAGGATATCACACACACTGAATCCATATTCCATCTGCTCCTTCGCAAGATCCAGAGATGACCACAGCGGCGGTCTTAAATTCGGGTCAAAGGAGATCAGACACCCGCTGTCCTTTGCCGCCTGCACCGCTTTCTTCGTGGCAGCTCTCACCCCGTCATGAGTCATGGAAAGAGTTCCGAAGTGGAAGATCTTCGCCTGACCGATAAAGGCCGGATCCACCTCGTCCTCAGAAAGCATCATATCCGCGCCCGGATTGCGATAAAAGGAAAATTCTCTGTCTCCATCCGGAAACGTGTGGACAAATGCCAGTGTTGTATTCACCTCTTTGTCCATGACCAGCTGTGATGCGTCGATTCCCGCTTCCGTTATCGTATTTTTCAGAAGTGTTCCGAACTGATCCTGTCCGACTTTTCCAAGAAATGCTGTCTTCTTGCCCATTTTGTTCAGAAGAGCAAGCACATTACACGGCGCTCCGCCGGGGCACGCCTCAAACATATTGTTTCCCTGTTCGCTCTGACCGTTCATCGTAAAGTCAATCAGAAGCTCGCCCAGTGCAATTACATCATATTTTTTCTCCATATCCGAGTACCTCCGCCATTTTCCATATCTGATTTTTGTTCGATTTACGGCTGATTTTCTGTCAGCCCCTGTCTGCTTTCCTGTCTTCCGTCTAGTTAAAATATACCAGTTCCTCAATCGGCTCCGCGTCCTCAATATTCTCTG
>CALWBC010000066.1 GCA_944375755.1 uncultured Mediterraneibacter sp.
CGTGATGCTGATTATTGTTCGCAGCAATCAGTACAACCTGAACGTCCGGATCATTGATCAGTTCCTCATTGGAGGCATATCTTTTCAGCCCCTCCTGCACATCTTCCAGCTGTTTCGGATCGATGTCAGAGAATCCGATCAGATCGATGCCGTCCATCTGTGTGAGCATCTTTTCATGCTCATGTCCCATGAATCCATGGCCGATGATTCCAATTCTGACAGTACCCATACTACTGCCTCCTTCCATAACCCCAGACACATTCATTACACAATAAGCAGTCTTCTTTTATTCACATGATGCCCGAATTCCGGCATGAAAATTACATTTTCCTTATCCGGATCAAGCGCATCCTGCATAATGGGAGGCATATATGATGAGGTGAAACAGAACCCAAGTGTCAGATCATGAAACCCCTGCTTCAGTCCTCCCTTTAACCTGACTTTGATCACGGCAGGATCAGTCACGGCCCAGTGTGTCTCCATATCGGATTTCATCTCCTCATATGTATGATCTTTTCCGTTAATGTTCCATACCAGATCTTCCCTTTCAAAACGCATATCGTCCACACAGAGTGTTCCCGGGCGCAGCTGACTCAAAAAAATTCCTCTGTAATAAGGGAGGCGTACTTTAAACTGAAATCCCACAACTTCATCATTCTCTATTATATTTCTAAATCCGATTGACTGTATTACTTCTTTTTCCAGCATAACTAACCTCCTAATCTCCCAGATACCGTTTCAGCATAATATGATGTTTTCTCAGTGTCTGTCCCACTTCATATCCCGGATCGTATTTATCGGCACCCTCATACTCGCTTACCATATAGCCGTCCCACTGATGTTCTTTCAGAATATCAACGATTTCTTTATACGGGATCGTGGTCTCTTCAAAATCATCATTCATGTTATTAAACTTGGCATGACAGCAGTAGATGTAAGGAAGTAAAGGAATGATTTCTTCCGGTTTACTCGGGGTAAAACCGCCTCTGCGTTTGTCATTCGCGTCAAAAACATTGCGGAATACACTGAAATCAATATTCAGTCCGAAATATTTTGTGCCTGTCTGTTCGATAAACTCCACATAATCCCGAACAAGTTTATGACTTAAGTTGGTCGGCGCGTGAATCTCCGGACACATCCGCACATTGCACTCCTCCGCAAGCGGGAGGGCCATCTTTATGATCTCACGCCAGTTCTTTACCGGCTCGAGTTCTCCGGAAATAACCGGCATTTTTGTTCGCATTACAGTGAATCCCAGTCTGTTGGCAAGACGGATATCTCTTGCCAGCATTTCATAGGACTCTTCCGTTGTAAGGTCTCTGAATCCAAGCACATGAGAATCAATCCAGTGTCCATATTCGACCGGAATGATCTCATATTTTTCCAGAAGACGGAACCAGTTTTCTATCCACGCATCGGAAGGATATGGATAATTCTCAATATGGGTATTAGCAAGGATTTCCATGCCGTGTGCCCCCATATCATACATATCTTCAAAGCAGTCTTCCAGATTTTTCGTGATGCCGTACTCGGCGGAATAACTATATAATGCAATCCCTCTCTTGGGACCTTTTCTGTCATACTGATACATAACCTGTTCTCCTGTTCTGTAAAATATTAGTCCACTTTGATCTCATGTCCTGCTGCGGCAGCCTTGTAAATTGAGTCAAGAATCTCGGTTACCACAAAAGCCTGCTGTGGTTTCACAAGCGGTTCCTTATCCTCAATAATTGCCTCCAGCCACTGTTTGCACTCCTTTTCCGCCGGTGAACCGCCGCCTTTTCCCTCAAAGAACGCGATCGCTCCTGTATCGGAGATATGTTCTTCCGTCAGCACGCCTCCTGTCGTCTCATTGAACACAAGGTCATACCCCTGACCGCTCATTCCACCGATCATCTCAGCGCCTGCCTTCGTTCCACAGAGTGTGGTTGCCGCTTCTCTGGATTCCTTTACATTCAATGCCCATGAAGACTCAAGGAAAATTGTCGCGCCGTTTTTCATCTTAATATATCCGAACGCGGAGTCTTCCACTTCATAAGTCTTCGGATCCCATGGACCGAACATATTTCCTTCTGTTGCCTCCGGAAGATGCCCCAGTTTCTCAAATACAGAGCCGGTTATCGTATCCGGTTCATAATTACCCATACACCAGAGCGTAATATCCAGCGCATGTGTTCCGATATCAATCAGCGGGCCGCCTCCCTGTTTGGATTTGTCCGGGAATACTCCCCATGTCGGAACCGCTCTTCTTCTCACTGCATGTGCTTTTGCGAAATAGATTTCACCAAGTTTTCCTTCATCACATGCACGTTTCAGCATCTGTGCATCCGTGCGGAAACGGTTCTGATAGCCGATGGTAAATTTCTTTCCAGATTTTTTCCATGCATCCATCATCTTCTGCGCATCCTCGGTTGTTGCAGCCATTGGTTTTTCACAGAGAACATGTTTGCCTGCCTCAAAAGCCGCCACTGTAATCGGACAGTGAGCCACATTCGGTGTACAAACATGTACAACATCGATTTCCTGATCTTTCAGAAGTTCGTGATAATCCTCATAAACTTTTGCGTCAGCCGTTCCATATTCCTTTGCGGCTTTCTCTGCTCTCTCTCTGATAATATCGCAGAAAGCCACGATCTCACACTTATCCGACTGTGATGTCAGTGCAGGGAAATGTTTCTGATTTGCAATTCCCCCACATCCGATAACCGCTACCTGTAATTTTCCGTTTTTCATTTTATTTTACCTCCTCTATTTCTGTCTGATTTCTAACTACAAGCTTTTCTCTGATTTCATCAGCTTCTCTGTCTGTCATTCTCCAGAAGATCAGCGGGATCAGTCCGGATACAACAAAACAGATACCCGGTACAAGGTTGGTCGCCATATTAATGCCCTGCTGTGCGGATGCTGTAATTTCCGCTCCGGAAACATAACCGAACGCTGCCATCAGCATAACACCTACCGCGCTTCCAAGAGCGTTTCCGACTTTTGTCGCAAGTCCGTAGAACGCATATGCAACACCATCGGAACGTACATTTGTGCGAAGATCCTGATAATCAACCGCATCTGTTACCATGGAAAGCGTTGACGGGAATCCGAATCCTGCAATCGCGAATACGACATGTGCAACGATCAGCATTGTAATATCTTCATACGGGATCAGGAAGATCCAGAGAAGCGCGATTCCTTTTCCCAGAAGACTTGCAACAAGCACATTACGTTTTCCGTGTTTTCCAAGATGCTTGATCAGGAACGGTGCGATAATATTTCCCACAATACTGCCCAGCGACGGAAGCGTCATGAGCAGCGACATCAGCGCAAAGTTTCCAAGACAATGTGTCACATAAAATGACATAACGGAAATACGTCCCATATTTCCAGCCATCTGGAAGAACATCGTAAGCACGATGATCATAAGATATTTGTTCGTCAGGATAATCTTCAGGTTTTTAATTATGGAAACCTTTTCCTGATTCACTTTCGGCATGATTACTTCTTGGGAATTCCGAAATACAATATAAAACATGGGCAGAGATATAATTGCGAAAATAATCGCCGCAATCATGTAACTCCCTTTTGTAATTGTATCTGAGCCTGCCAGTGCCATCAGCAGGATCGGAGAACCAAAGTTGATGATCAGCATACCTACCTGCATTCCGATTCCTCTGATAGAATTCAGCGCGTTACGGTCGCTGTCATGGGTTGTCATAACTCCGCCGAGCGCTCCATATGGAATATTTACAAGAGTATAAAGCATGCCGGCTCCAATATAGGTAAAGGTTGCCCACACAACTCCTGCCGTTCCGTTTCCGAACGGAGACGTAAAGGTCAAGACGCTGAACAGTGCAAGAAACGGCGCTCCGAAAAGGATATAGGGTCTGAAGCGTCCCCATTTGGAACGAGTTCTCTCAGCGATGCCGCCCATCATCGGATCATTGATTCCATCCCATATCTTTGCTATCATCATGATCGTTGACACGGCCATCGGGGCAAGCCCGACAATATCCATGTAATAGACTGTCAGATATGTACCCACGAACTGCCATACAAGCTGGCTGGCCATATCTCCGAAACCGTAACTGATAATACTTTTTTTGGAAAGCTTTTCCAACTTTTCCACTTCCTTTCTTTTTTCTTTCGTTTGTTTCTGTAACAAGTATAGTATGTCTGCTGTTTTCCTACTTTCCATTAATGACATATTCTTTTCTTTAATTTTGCCTATTTTGAATACGAAAAAAGGCGAGTGCAAAAAACGAAAGTCATTTTTCACACTCGCCTTGTAATCATATCTCATAGACATTCAATATTTATATATATAAATCATCCTCATCTCATGAGGCTCCAGCACAACGCTGAAATTAATCTCACCGCCCACACTGACCGTCTGTTTCATATAGAGTTTGGGAATGCACATGTTTTTCAGATATGTAATCTCCCCACTGCCGAGCTCCTCCTGATTTCCAAGCAGCTGCCACTCATCCTGAATACTTCCTGCCTTGCTGTTAATTACCTCTTCCTTAACAATATAGATGCCGTCCTGCTCCAGACCATTGATCGTGAATTCAATCCGCTCTCTGTCCTCACTCAGAAACACCTTGCTGATATCCAGGATTTCCGTATCTTTCTTCAGATAATAATAGGAACTGTACTCCCGGTGATTGAAGCACAAACAGATGATTGTTCCTGCGGAATTTCTTGTCATGATATAGTTATTCCCGATACGAAGCATATGATTCCCCAGCTTGCTGAGAAATTCAAAGGCATAAAAAGACGGTTTCTTAATTCCATCCTTTGTGAGCAGTCCGCCGCCTCCGTAAATCAGTTTCTTCGAGTCATAAAACAGATCCACCGCATCCGACCCATGCCAGAATCCAAGCATGTCCACCAGCTGCCAGATACTCTGTATAAAACGAATGACATAAGTCCCTCTTGCGCAGCTGTCCTGGATAATATTACGGTTGGAAATACTGTTCGACCATTCACATACGCAGATCTGGCAGGCAGCCCCTTCCTCCTCGGCCATCGCCCTGATCTTCTCAATAAATCTCCGGGCATAGAGATAATCGTTGCCCGCATGGTGGATCACTTCCTCCATCATCTGATGCGAGTAATCCGGAAATACCTTCATCGTCAGAATTTCAGGGAAAATTTCCTGAACTTTCAGTTCATGAATCACGTTTCTGATCTGTTTCTCATTTACATCCGGATTCGGACACACGCCTGCTATCCTGCAGTTGGGAAGATGCTTCTTTATAATCTCACGACCCGTGCGATAAGCCATGACATAGTCATAATTTTCTTCATAATAAGCTTCTTTGTTCCATGGAAATTCAAAAATCCACTGTTCCAGTATTTTCCTGTCATACCTTCTCGTAAGATGAACAATAAAGTGTTCCAGAAGATTTTTCCACTCCCCAATATCCGCAAGCGTATACTGCTGCATTGCAGAATAAAGCTCGTTGCTGCTTGTGCCCATAATGACGCGGGTTCTTTTTCCCATATCCACAAACAGAGGTATTTTATTGTGAACAAAAAAGTCAAATATCCTGTCAAGGTAATCAAAATTAAAGCTGTCTCCCGAAAAATCTTCCGCAATCATAAACTTCTCGGAAAACAAATTCCAGATCCTGACATAAGGAAATCCCAGCACCTCCCGAATAAACAGGATATGTTTCTGAATCTGTGCCTCCCCTACTACGCCGGCTTCCCCGATATTAATCAGCATATTTTTATTTGTCCACTCCGCACTGTCCCGCAGATTTCTGATTACAACCTTTTTGCTGCTTCCGCTCTTCTTGGTGTCTTCTTCTATCTTCCTGGAAATCTGCTCCTTGACCTGTTCGGCTTTTTCTTCTTCAATCACCGCCTCTCTGCTGATGATTCTTGATTTTTCCCTGTATCCGGACGGTGTGATTCCATATTTCCTTCGGAAATATCTGTTCATCACAGAAGGCGTGGAAAATCCATTGTCCACCGCGATATTGGTAATTGATTTTTCCGTAGAACTCAGCTCAAATGCAGCATTGTCCGTCCTTACATCGTTTACGTAATTTACAAAATTTTCTCCGGTCTGTTTCTTAAAATATCGCGACAGATAAGTCTCGGACACTCCGAAATGCTCCGCGACATCCATAAGGCTGAGTGGTTCGAAATAATGAAGATTAATATAATTTAAAATCCGGTCGATCTTTCTGTTCTCAAACTTTTTCAGATACAGAGCAATCCTGTTTTTGTCAACGCTGAAATTCTCCAGCAGTTCATGAATGATCTGAAATATAATACTGGCAAGTTCGCTCAGATCCCTGCTGTCCATACTCAGATAATTCAGCAGAAGTGTCTCTGCCAGTCTGCGTATTTCCTTATAATTATTGGAAATATACAATGCCGAATTACATTGAAAAAACACAACTTCCTCGCTGGTCATCCTGCCCAGCAGACGATATGGAATCATCAGACGAAACGCAATTGTCCTGCTCCCCGTACTGACTGAATGCTGAATATTCGAGTTGATTACCGCTATGTCATTCTGTTTCAGCACATAGGATTCCTCCGCATCCAGTGAAGCCTCTCTGTCTATCAGATAAATCAGCTCGAGCTCCTGATGAAAATGCTTTTTTTCATTTGTCAGGTAAATCAGCTCCATCCTGCAGTCCTGTATGGTCACCTGCTTCATATTGTCATCTCCCGTCCCCCTAATATTGCACCACTGCCGTCATTCTTAATATTATATACTCTGACGCAGTCTTCTGCAAACTCATTTCCTGCTGACCTCGAAACCTTCCCCATAAACTTCGCTCGTCTCCGTAAACATGATAAACGCCTTCTCATCAATCTCCAGCACCGTACGCTTCACCAGATAAGCTTCCGCCCTGGAACACGCGCACAGCAGAACATCTCTTCCTTCCCCGGTATATCCGCCCATCCCGGGCACGGCCGTGACTCCCCGTCTGACGTTGCTTCCAATTCCTGCCGCGATCTCGCTTCCTTTCCCCGTGATAATAATCGCCAGAGTACCCGCGCCGATCCCGTACAGTATTTTATCGATTACAATGGTAGACACCACCGTGGATGCCACCCCGTAAAGCACCGCGTCCACATCGCCGAATACCGGCCATCCAAGGAGAATTACAACCAGATCAATCAGAAGCGTAATCACCCCCATTGTCATGTGCGGCTTTTTCTTCTTTATAACCAGCGCCAGAAAATCTATTCCTCCTGATGAAGAACCACGGATATAGAACAGCGCCATTCCCGCGCCCATAAACGCTCCGGAGCAGATGGATGCCATAAAACGGCTGCCTGTATACATGGGAATAAAGGGAAAGATCACGTCGAGAAACAAAGATGAAATGACCATGGTTTTCGCGCTTTTCAGCAATAGCTGCCGTCCTACTGATCGGTAACTGATAATTACAAGTGGAATATTAAAAAGGAGCGTTAACGTTCCCACCGGCAGTCCCAGCAGATAATTGAGGATCAGGGCCAGACCGGACACCCCGCCCGGAGCGAAGTCCGCGTTTCCCGCAAATGTATAAATGCCGGCAGCATAAAGAATGCTGCCGACAATATCATAGAAAATATCCCATAAAATCGTTTTTAAATTGTTTTTTGAAGGTAAGATTATTTTCCTTTCGCTCATTTACGCACACCCGTATCTATATATTCGGCCATTCTGACCAGTACACCAGACATAGCATGTGCGTTCTGTGCCGGGAATATACATTTTCAAAGTGAAACGTCAGGTTCAATGGAAATCGTCCTTCAGGAACTCCAATGCATTAAAATGAATAATTCCCTCTCTTGAAAAATTCATTTTGTCCATTGATATCACATATTTCGGATAGTTATCTGCTATACCCTTATATGCGCCGAACTCTCTGTCAATCACTTTTTGATCATACAGATAGTATGTCACCTGATAGTATTCTTTCTTTTCGTCTTTCAGAGCCACAAAGTCCACTTCACCATTTGGAATCTTTCCTACATAGACTTCATACCCCCTGTTCAGAAGTTCATTATAAACGACATTTTCAAGAAGCGCTCCCATTTCCAGCTTAAACCCGCTGTTATGAATACGCCCCAGCCCGAGATCGGTAAGGTAATATTTGTCCAGCGTCGTAAGTATCTGCTTCCCTCTGATATCATAACGCCGTGCTTTCGAGACGATAAGAGATGTCTGGATATGATCGAGATAATTATACAGTGTCTGCGTGCTCACATTTCGATCAACGCTTTTAAAATACTTCAAAATCCCCTGTGAAGAAAATGTCTGCGAAGGATTTGCCATCAGATATTCCATGATTCTGTTGAGTAAATCCACGTCTTTAGCTCCCGTTCTCTGGACAATATCTCTGAGAACCACAGAATTGTAAAGATCTTGAAGAAACGTTCGCGTCTCGCTCTCACTATGCATGGAAAATCTCTGCGGCATACCGCCCCAGTTCATATATTCTATAAGATCCTCGTCTCCCGGTGTTTTAATCTGGCGCATCTCACAAGCTTCACAAAAAGAAAACGGCGCCACCCGGAAGGTTACATATCTTCCTGATAAAAGGGTCGCCAGTTCTCCGGACAGCAGTTTACTGTTGGATCCTGTTATAAATATACTTACATCCCATGTTGCCCGGAAAGAATTAATTACCCTTTCGAATTCTGTTACCATCTGTATTTCGTCGAAAAACAGATAATATTTCTCATTGTTTTCCCGCTTTTTGCTGATATAGTCATACAGATCCTGTGCGCCGGTTATAAACGAGTACTGAAAATCCTCAAAATTCATATAAATAATCTGTTTCTGATTTACGCCGCTTTCCAGCAGCTCCTCTATAATCTGGTGAAGAAGAACTGATTTTCCGGAGCGCCTTAATCCGATCAGGACTTTAATCAGTTCATTATTGTAAAATGGACGGATTTTTTTTAATATTTGTTCCCTCTTTATCATATATAGTATCCTCCACTTGTGATTTATTATTTCCACTTTCATTTTAGAATAAACGAGAAAAAATGTAAAGTTATTTTGATCTATCAAAAATAACTTTATTTTTTATGGAATAATTTTGATCCATAAATTGTATATTAATCCGAATATACACCACTATTCTGTCCATAAGATAAATAAAAAGAGCATACTGCTCGGAAATCTAATCCCAGGCAGTATGCCCTTATCTGACTTTTATAACCTATTTCAATATTCTTCTCTTTCCTGCTACAGCAAAAGCTCCCACCGATACAGCCAATACCATAATGCACAGCAGAACCGGCGTCGGACTTACAGCCTGATATCCCCATTTATTACATAAGCCGATTAAATAATCATTTAGTGCAATGAACAACTGGTTTGTCTCAGTATAGGCAGTGAACCAGGCCGGATCAGGGACATCGCCTTTTTCATTTCTATGTCCGATCTCTTCCGCGTGCGAAGCTCGATTCCGCTACGCTTCATCCACATCTGTGCGCTTTCGCACTAAGCTCGACAGGACCTCGCTAAGTGCTCAATGTGTCGCTCACGGGCTGGCGCCCTATGATAAAATAAACGAAGTCCCACAGGAAAATGCAAGCACTTTCCTGTGGGACTTCGTTTATTTTATCGCATGGCTCAATGCCTACGCGAACATTACTCGATGATGGAAGCAACTGTTCCTGATCCTACTGTACGTCCACCCTCACGGATAGCGAATCTCAGACCTTCCTCCATAGCTACCGGATGAATCAG
>CALWBC010000067.1 GCA_944375755.1 uncultured Mediterraneibacter sp.
TTGTATTTCCAAACCACATCAGACAGCTCATAAAAGCAATCAGGCCTCTGGCACTTCCGGTATTGGAAAGAAATTTATAGGGAGTATCAATAAATCCAATCTGCATCAGCAGAGAATTGACAGGACCTCCATCTGAAAAAAGAGTAAAAAATAACATTGCAAAAGCAGATGCCATAATCAGATTCGGAAGATAAATCACCGTCTTAAAGAACCGGGATCCTTTCAGTCTCAGCCGGGTATCGGAAAACCATGCGCCCAAAAGAAGGGAAAGAATGATCTGCGGAATAAAACACATGATCCACAATACCATAGTGTTTTTTGCATAAATCCAAATATCCCCTCCTTCAAAAAGCTTTGCATAATTTTCAAATCCCACAAAGTTTGGCCCAATCTGCGTCAGACCTGACATATAATTCTCAAAAAAACTGTTATAAATCGTATTCACCAACGGTATAAACTGAAAGATCACATATGCCAATGTAAATGGAATAAGAAAAATATATCCCCATTTGCTATAACCGGATATTTTTCCTGTCTTTTTCTTCATCTGATCCGACCTCCGTTTCCGGGTAAACATCTGCATCTCCCCGCCTTACGGCAGGGCAGGGGCAGATGCCGCAACCCGCCGCAGCACCTGCACTCCTGCCCATATCCATTTGTTAATATGTCAGTTCCGGATATTTTTCTACCACAGCAGTATAGAATAAGTTCAATGCTTCATCCAGTGTTGCATTATTTTCAAAGTAATTTTTCATAGCATTCTGAAATTCCTCGTTACAACCCTGATCGTAAGGTGAAAGATTACTCAGATCCAGATTTTCCACACCTGCGCAATACATGGCCAAAGGATTCTGTCCGCCCAGGACTTTGCTGGAATAGCTTGCATCTTCTGCCATTGCATTCATTACATCCTGATTATTTACGAAGTCATCATCTTCCACCACAATTTCCTTCATTACCTCATCATCGGTGGTCATAGTCAGAATAATATCTTTGATCAGATCCGCATTATCCGTTCCTGTTGCAGCGCAGATCCATGTACCGCCCCAGAAAAATCCCTGAGGACCTTCTGCAGCGCCCCATCCACCCTGGTTTGCAATACTGCCTTCTGTATCGGCTGCCATGGAGAAATTCACCAACCATGCCGGTCCAAAGTAGCAGAAAACTTTTCCTTCCGGATAGAATCCTGCGCTCCAGTCATCGCTCCACAATTCATAGGTTCCGGTTTCTCCCGCATCTACCAGGGCCTTGGAGTCCTCTACCCATTTCATAATATTATCGTCAATATTGATCTTACCATCCACAACCCAGGGTGAGGATACATTATTGGAATATACGCGGTAAGAATCATTGACTGTGGACATAATCTTATATCCGGCTTCCTTCAAAGTAGCAGCCGTTTCCCGGAAAGTATCCCAGTCTTTTACATATTCCTGTACCTCTTCCGGATCATCCGTTCCCAACACTTCTTTTGCTGCCGCTCTGTTATAGAAAAGCACTCCCGGACACCCCTGCCAGGAAACACCTTTGAGCACTCCATCTCCATCTGTTACCACATCCTTGGTATATTGATACTGTTTGGACAGATCTGCATCCGTAATTCCCAGATCCGCAATCGGCATAGTATACTGGCTGTCCACATATTTCAATGCATAATCTGCTTCGATCAGGAACATATCAATCTTTTCATCTTCCGCTGCATCTTCCTGCTTCAGAAGAGTCGCATCCAGATTATTCTGATATGCATTATCATCACTGGGAGTGATGTTCCATTTCACTGTCACATCGCCGATCTGTCCGGTTGTGGCATCTACTTCTTCATAATCCGCATAATGATCCGTCATTCGGGTCTTGAACTCTTCATTCCAGCAATAAATATTCAAAACTTTTCCGGACTCTCCAGTTTCCGCCGCCGCTTCCGTTTCCGCAGCTGCTTCTTCCGGTTCTTCTGCCTCACTGTTTTCCTCTTCCGCATCTTCTGCACTGTCTTCTGCGGATGCCGCCTTACTGTCCTGTGCACTGTCGCTTCCGCTGCTGGAATTTCCACAGCCTGCAAATACAGAAGTTACCATTGCCGCGCATAACAAAACACTCACCAGTTTCTTTTTCATAGATAGACCTCCTTTTCATGATTGAGTTTCCAGGGTATTCTTTCCCACGGATTGTCCTGTAAGCAGTTCTCCTTCCACCACAACCCTCTCCACCAGAGCTGTCTTTGGCGTCTCAATATTCTGGATCAGTCGGATACCTGCCTCTCTTCCGATCCGTTCCGTATCCTGTCGGATCGTTGTCAGTTTGGGATGCATCAACTGAGACATTCGTATCCCGTCATAACCGGCCACAGAAATATCATCGGGAACTCGCATTCCCCGTTCGGTGATCACATTCAACCCGCCGATCAGCGCGGTGTCATCCGGATACATGATACATGTGGGCGGTTCCTTCAGTTCCAGGAGAGCCTTTGTTGCCCTTGCAGATTCTTTTGTCTCCATATAACGGGCTTCTCTGACATATTCTTCTGGAACATCCAGTTTCAGTTCCTCTGCAGTCCGGTAAAAAGATGCAAGCCTTTCTTTGGTTACATAGGAATTTTTCTGTCCGTAAATATAAGCAATTTTTCTGTGGCCCTGACTGTAAATATAATGCATCAGATCCTCCATTCCTTTCACATTGTTGGAAAGTACCGCAGTACAGTTTTGATGCACATAATCCACAGTCACGGTAGGCACATCACTGCGCAGCAGTTCCTGTACCTGAGGAGATTCATAATCGCCGCAGCAGATTACCGCGATTCCGTCAAAGTTCCGATATCTGGCATGATCCAGATAAGACATTCCGCTGTTCACGAACGAAGTATTGATAAAAGTCAGATCGTAATTCTGTTGTTCGATCTGAATCTTCAGACCATTGAGTACTCCGGAAAAATATTCATGGGTCAGACCGCTGCCTGCTTCTTCTTCAAATAACACGCCGATGTTATAAGACCGATTCGTCTTCAGAGTTCTGGCCGTTACATTTGGTACATATCCCAGTTCCCGGGCTACCTGTCTGATCCGGTTCTTCGTTTCCTCTCCAATATCATTTCGATCACTTAACGCTTTGCTTACCGTTGCAACGGATACTTTGCATCGTTTCGCTATCATTTTCATTGATACTGCCATGGCTTCTCCCTTCCAAATTCCCTTTCCGGCATTTGCCATTTCTTTTATTACTTAATCGTTTTCGTAATTTCACTATACATGATTTCCTCAGATTTTGCAAATACTTTTTTCATTTTTTCTAGTTTAGATAAAAATATAATAAATTTTTTATGCATTTTTACATTTATTTATTTTTTTGAAAATAAATTTTCTGTATATTTCGAGATGTTACTTATTCGTTTTCATAAAATCATTGATTTTTGAATGAAAATCATATATAATCTAT
>CALWBC010000068.1 GCA_944375755.1 uncultured Mediterraneibacter sp.
GTGAAACCATCGGAAGAGTTGCCGCAGGCGCCATCGCTTCCAGGCTGCTGGAAGAAATGGGCATCCGTGTACAGGCCTACACAAAGTCCATAGGTCCGTTCTCTGTCTCCGAAGATCAGTACAACTATTCGGAAATTATGGAAAACAGCCTTTACATGCCAGATAATGCCACAGCGGAAAAGGCCGGAGAATACATTGCCTCTCTGATGTCGGAAAAAGATTCCTGCGGCGGAATCATTGAATGCATAGCGGACGGGCTTCCCGCAGGACTGGGGGAACCGGTTTTTGATAAGCTGGATGCCCTTCTGGCTCAGGCGGTCATGTCTGTCGGAGCGGTAAAAGGCGTTGAAATCGGAGACGGTTTCGTGGTTTCCACATCACGAGGAAGCCAGAATAACGACCCGTTCTATATGGATCAGGGTGTGGTCCGCAAAAAAACAAATCACGCAGGCGGATCGCTGGGCGGAATGCGCGACGGCTCCCGACTGATCCTGCGCGCCGCGGTAAAGCCGCCTTCATCCATCGCCCGATCACAGCAGACCGTAAATAATTCCGGGGAGGAGGCCGAGAGCACCGTGCTCGGCCGACACGATCGCGTCATCGTTCCAAGGGCGGTTGTGGTCATTGAATCAATGACGGCAATTACACTTGCCGATCTTCTGCTCCGGAATATGAGTTCAAAATTGGATTATCTGAAAAAAATCTATTCCCGGGACTGACATCCCGGGAACAGATTTTTAAACATGAAAGCAGCCTCCGCCTATGAATTCTCTCAACAGGGAATTTGCCGGTACATATTCGCTGCCGATTCCCACAAAATAATCAAAAAACTTCAGAAGCCGCTTCGCCTCCAGATATTCTTCCGAATCTCTGTCCACCGCAAAGAGCAGCGGCTCCACATACTGCTTCAGAACGGCAAGTTCATAGAGAAGCGATGAATTAAACATCACATCTGCCTGTTCCTGAAAAGGAAAGATATTCTCCTCTTCCCCTCTTCTGACAGACGGCCACATGGCGATCGTCCTCGCTGCGGATGAGCCTCTTGTCCTCGCATCTCTGACCAGCCTGCGGATCAGCCGCCCATCTCTGGAGGGAATACGGTTATGCTCATCAATATTGAGCTGAGTCAGAGCGCTGATATAGATCCGGAATTTATTTTCATCCCTCATGGATTCAGTAAGTTTCGGATTCAGGCAGTGGATTCCCTCAATCACAAGAATATCATGAGCTCTCAGTTTTTTGGGACGTGTCTCATATTTCCGCTTTCCTGTCTTGAAATCAAAAATCGGAAGATAGACTTCCTTCCCTTTAATCAGCGCCTCCATATCCTCGTTAAATTTTTCGATATCTATGGCTTCCAGGCACTCAAAATTATAGTTTCCGTTCTCATCTCTGGGCGTATGCTCCCGGTCCACAAAATAATTGTCCACCTCAATGGGATGAGGACACAGGCCGTTTACGCGAAGCTGTATGGACAGCCGGTGTGAAAATGTGGTTTTCCCGGATGATGACGGACCCGCGATCAGGATGTATTTCGCATCCCCGCGTTCCGAAATCTGCTTGGCAATCTCCCCGATCTGACGCTCCTGGTGCGCTTCCTGCACGAGAACCACCTCGCGCATGTCGTTTTTTGTCACCATGTCATTGAGCGCTCCCACGGTATCAATTCCCTGACAGTCTCCCCACTCCACCGCTTCTTTCAGCACGTGGAACAGCTTTGGGCTGGTATGAAAAGCCGGGACTTCCTCCGGATGTTCCATCACGGGCATCTGTATGACAAACCCTTCATCATACAGATGGAGCGAGAAGTATTTCAGATATCCGGCGTCAGGCACCATATACCCGTAATAATAATCCTGGAACTCATTCATGCTGTAGATATTTACTTTCGACACACGGCGGTATTCAAAGAGCCGCTCCTTATCATACATTCCAAGCTCATGAAACAGCTCCACAGCGTCATCCGTGTGGATCGAGCGCTTCCGGACCGGCATCCGCTCCCTGCATATTTCCCGCATACGGGCATCCACTTTCTCTAGGAATGCCTCGTCAAGTTCCACTCTTCCGCTGACCGTGCAATAGTAGCCTTTATCAAGCGAAAAATGAATTCTCACTCTCTCAATCCGGTCATGTCCCGCCACGTCATGCACAGCTTTTACAAGCAGGAAACACATACTCCTTTTATACGCCTCATGTCCGATCGGGTCCGCCGTAGTGACAAATCTCAGTTCGCAGTCTTTCTGAACAGTCTTCCCAAGTTCCTGCAGATGAAATCCATCCACAAACACAAGGACGATCTGATGTGCAAACTCAGGCTGGAACTCTTCCGCTATTTCCCGGTAGGATGTTCCCGCCGGATATTCTTTTGTCCTGCCGTTTACCGTAACCCTGCAAGTTCTTTCCGCCACTTCCATGTCCTCCTATTCCATGCGCGCTGTATCCTGTTTTATGCGCCGTATAGTTTATATTACCTGAAATGGATGAATCACGGGCTCCGTTCCCACTTCAAGAACCGGAAGCTTATTTTCCAGAAAATGCTTCATATCATCGATAAAAATATATTCCGTCCCATAGTGTCCGGCATCGATAATGCAAAGCCCCTGCTCCACCGCATCCAGACCTTCATGGTGTCCGATGTCTCCTGTCACCAGCACATCCGCCTTTTTTTCAAGCGCAGGGCCGATCATGCTCTTTCCGGAGCCGGGAGAAACCGCAATCCGTCTGACCGTCCGGCTCATATCCCCGAATACCTTCAGGCTTCCCAGATTCAGTTTATGCTTTACATAGACAGAGCATTCCTCCAGAGTCATAGGTTTTTCCAGATTGCCAACTCTTCCGATTCCCTCCGGTTTGCCTTCACTGTCACAGGTTACTTCCAGCACCTGGGCGTCTCTGATATCCAGAATCTTTTCCGCCAGGGAGGCCATGCCGAGCACATCATAATTGGTATGCATCGCATAGTAGGAAATATCGTTTTGAATCAGTTTTACCACACGTCTTCCGATAAACTCCTCATCCGTCACCTTTTTTACCGGAGAAAAGATCAGCGGATGATGGGTGATCAGCATGTCCGCTCCGTACTCTATGGCACGGTCAATGACCGCATCCGTAGCATCCAGCGCCAGATAAACCCGCTCCACCTCTTTTTCCGAACGTCCTGCCAGCAGTCCTACATTGTCAAAATCCAGAGCCGCATTTCTCGGATATGTTGCCTCAATCACCTGTATAATTTCACTGCATAACATAATATTTCATCCCTTTCCCGGCACACGCCAGTTCCTGTTTCAACTCTTCCATTCGTTCTTTTGTCCGCTCCGATGTCTGTCCGGAAAGACTGTCCATGATCTGTGTCCGGATCCGGATCTCTTTTTCAAGATATTCTCTTAGTACAGGGTGCTTCTGTTCCAGCAGAAGTTTCCCGTATCGAAGTTCTGTCTCATTCCATTGCGGGCTCTCCTGCCGGCTTCTCTCACCCTGTCCCGGAGGCACCACCTTCATCATCGGATAGTATTTTCCATCTTCTTCCACCATATCTTCCATGAGAAAGAAAAAACCTTCCTCTAAAAGAAAGGCTCTCACTTTTTCAATCTCGGACTGAGGCTGAAGGATACATTCCCGCAGACCTGACACCACACGCCGTCCCTCGCTGAGGATACGGATCACAAGACCGCCCCCCATTCCGGCAATCACCGCGGAATCCGCCTCTCCTGGCTCCAGAGCGGAAAATCCGTCCGAAAGCCGGGTGCTTATTCTGCCTTCCAGGCCGTGTTCCCGGATATTCTCCTCCGCCCGCTTAAGCGGTCCCCGGTTTACATCCGCAGCCACCGCCCCTGAGAGGAGGCCCTTCTCCGTCAGATAGATCGGAATATAGGCATGATCCGTGCCAATGTCCGCAAGCCTGCTGCCGGCGGTCACCAGACCGGCGACCGCCTGAAGTCTCTTTGACAGTTCCATATACGCTCTCCCATTGATTATCGCTTTTTATCCCGAGGTAATCAGTCCAGGTAATCTCTGAGTTTTCTGCTTCTGCTTGGATGGCGCAGTTTTCTCAGTGCTTTTGCCTCGATCTGACGGATACGTTCTCTGGTTACGTCAAATTCTTTTCCTACTTCCTCCAGTGTACGGGCACGTCCGTCATTCATGCCGAAACGCAGACGCAGTACCTTCTGTTCCCTCTCCGTCAGAGTGTCAAGAACCTCATCCAGCTGCTCCTTTAACAGCGTCTGAGCTGCCGCCTCAGCCGGAACCGGCACATTGTCATCCTGAATAAAGTCTCCAAGATGGCTGTCCTCCTCCTCACCGATAGGTGTCTCAAGGGACACCGGCTCCTGGGAAATCTTGAGGATCTCACGCACACGTTCCACAGGCATGTCCAGCTCTTTCGCAATCTCTTCCGGAAGCGGTTCCCTTCCCAGTTCCTGGAGAAGCTGTCTCGACACACGGATCAGCTTGTTTATCGTCTCCACCATATGCACCGGGATACGGATCGTTCTCGCCTGATCCGCAATCGCTCTTGTGATCGCCTGACGGATCCACCATGTGGCATAGGTACTGAATTTATACCCTTTGTGGTAATCAAATTTTTCCACAGCCTTGATCAGTCCCAGGTTTCCCTCCTGGATCAGATCAAGAAAGAGCATTCCTCTTCCCACATAACGCTTTGCGATACTTACAACAAGACGAAGATTCGCTTCTGCAAGTTCTTTCTTCGCTTCCTCGTCCCCTTCTTCCATCCGTTTTGCCAGCTCGATTTCACGCTCAGCGCTCAGAAGGGGGACTTTTCCGATTTCCTTGAGATACATGCGGACCGGATCTTCAATACTCACACCTTCCGGAACAGACAGGTCGATATTCTCCATATCAACTTCTTCTTCATCGGGAATAATATCATCAATCTCTACC
>CALWBC010000069.1 GCA_944375755.1 uncultured Mediterraneibacter sp.
TTGGAGATACTGAAAAACGCAGAAGCTATTTTCTCAAAAGGCGACATCCGTAAAATGGAGGCGATCCTGTATATTTTCGCTGTAAAATTTCTGGATGACAATGAATTAAAATCAATCAAGGAGGCGATTGCCATGACAAAACTTGGACAGATGATATGGAATGATGCTTTGGAAAAAGGCCGTGAAGAGGGCGAAAAAATCGGACTGGAACGTGGCGAGCAGATCGGACTGGAACGCGCTTCCGAACGTTACAGCAAACTCATACTTATTCTGAGCAAAGAGAACAAGAATGACCTTATTATTAAAATTGCCTCGGATCCCGAATATCGGGAGGAACTTTATAAACAATATGGAATCTGATATTTTACATTTCTCTAAAACACTGAAAAAAATTTTAGGACAGAGATCATCTTTTTAAAGCAATCCTTTTCCTGATCTCTGTCCATAATCTTTTCCTCAGCTCTTAATTTCTCAGTCTGAACGTCACTGGCGCAAACCGGTATACAAGCACACACGCCACAACAGAATAAACCACACAGAACGCAATGCATGCGATCCCGAATACCAGAATCGACATCCTGATCTGCATCAGAAACAGGCAGACCAGATAGGTAATCCACAATATTACCTTATACATGCCGCTCTTCATCTCCGTACCTGCATTATAAGGCTGCAGGAGATAGTAGATCGTCAGATAGTGAATCGAGAAGAACACACTCATGCACAGGATAGATACAAAGAGCACCGCATAGTTCAGCGGATTATCTGTTCCTCCCGAAACGTACAGGAGCACACACAGTCCGGCGCCGATCACTACAGCCGGCAGAGCATTCACCTTTATAATCTCCCGAAGCCGGATCCGGAACATCTTTAATATAAATCCGGGCCGCTTGTAGAAGGAATATGTCAGCAGACTGTGATCACAGTTCATGAATAATGCCTGCGTAAAGCCTGTTCCGCGATTGAGCACATACATGATGAATGTAAAATAAGGCAGCCATGTCATAACCAGTCGATTCACAATCGTTCCTGCTTCCGGCACTGTCAGAAGACCGATGACAGCCGCACAGAACAGAACCAGCCATACTCCGGCGATCCGTGTCGCTGATTTCCAGAGGATGTTTCTGTGCCGTTTCACAAAAAGCTCATTCAGGTATTCAAATCCCTTACGGCGGCTTGTAATTGATACATCCGCAGAAATTGCCTTTTCGCTTGTCGCCCTTGCCGTCTGTTTGACTGCATCCATCTGGTTCACCACCTGGGAAAGCAGTTCCTGATTCACTTCCCGATAGTACTGAAATGATATAATCTTCCGGATACCGATAATTCCCGCCGGAATAACCAGGAGCATCACAGCCATGGATACCGTGGAAGGAAACGCAGCACCCACAGCAGGCAGCACGTAGGCAAGCGCCAGCAGAACTGCCGCAAAGAACCAGAGATGCTTTTTGAGCTTGTTTTCATTATAGACAAATCCGCTCCTCTCGTAATCCCACAGGGAATACGCCGCCACCGCCAGCTTAAGCCCCGCCACACAGAATGGAATCAGGATGCAGAACCAGAGCGGCACATTCCTGAGCCGCCCGAACAGAATCGCGAACGGCAGAAATCCGACAATCACTTTTAATATACTGTACCCGTAATTTACCAGCGTATATTCCCGGGCATTCATACGAAGCTGGATCATCGCGTAATATTTATCCCTTGTCGGATTAAACAGACTGGTATTCATATATGCGCCAATGATGGTCAGCAGCAGGAGAATATGCAGAAATGCCTGCTCTGCCGGTACATTTCCATAAAGTATACCGATCCCCCACACCATAATGAGTAAATATAATAGTTTTCCAAGAAACGCAGAAACGACTTCCCATATCACAGAAATAATATTTGCGAAAATCTTCAGTCCTCCCACACTGTACAGAGAATCCGGAAGAATGTTCCTGATCAGTGGAATCTGTTTGAGGGCAAATAAAATACTGTTTACCCGGTATGTATTCTTTAATGAAAAAGAAAGACGTAATGTTTTATACATGTTCTTCCTCCCTCAGCGCCGCAATAATCTTATCCTTAAATTCTCTGCTGTCCAGATTGGTTTTTTCCACCACTTCCAGTTCTCCGTGGCTGAGCAGCACAATCACGTCACACAGATCCAGCGCCAGATCCATAATGTGGGTGGAAAATATCGTGATCCGGCCGTCTTTCAGGGAACGGAGCAGCTGCTTCATCTCTTCCGCCACTACTACATCCAGGGACGTCAGCGGCTCATCCAGCAAAAGAACCTTGGGATCCGCCATAATATTCACAAGCATCTGCATCTTGTTTTTCATTCCATGAGAATAGTCTTTCATCAGCTTGTCACGGTCTTCCGGATCAATGCTCATAAAGTCAAAATATTCGTCAATGCTTTTCGGATTCCTGACCGATTCCGAATTAATATCCAGAAAAAACTTCAAAAACTCACGGCCGGTCAGAAATTCCGGCACGGCCGGCATCGAGAGTACATACCCGATATCCTCCGGTTTCACTTCCTGACGTCTTCCGTCCTCTTCCAGATAAAAACATCCCGCATCAGCCTTAAGGTCCCGGTTAATGCAGTTAAACAAAGTTGTTTTTCCCGCGCCGTTACGCCCCAGCAGTCCGTAGATCTTCCCTTCTTCAAACGTAAAATCAATATCCTTCAGTACTTCTTTCCTGTCAAAATGTTTCTCCAGATGTTCGATTATAAATTTCATATCATTTTCCTCCGAATCCTCTATATTTCGCCCAATATCCACAGAAAGAATACGGTTACAATCAATGTAATCACTCCGGTCGCAACCACAAGAAATGTTTTCTGATATACTCGCTTTCCTTCTTCTCTTGCCTTTTCGATCTCATTCAGGCTTTTCCCTTCTGTAAACGCAATAATTTCCCGATAAGTTTGAACATCAAATTTCTTCTTTTCCCGTTCAACCAGGATTCCCACGTAGAACGTCACTCCCAGGATCACCACCCAGATGGCAAG
>CALWBC010000070.1 GCA_944375755.1 uncultured Mediterraneibacter sp.
GGTGTCTTTATTTGTATTCATGTCATTATTCTATAGCCAGTTTTTCCACACCGTTCTGCCGGTGTTGTCTATTTGGTCGGCTTGAAGATAATCTCGTTTGGATCTACCAGCCCAAGCTTGTCTTCTGCCGTCTCCTTGATATAATCATCCGTCTTCACATATTCCTTGAACTCGTCCACCTCTTTGGCGCGCTCTTCCTGCTCCTGAATCTGAGCTTCCAGCTCCTTCTCCTGCTCTTTGTACTGATTGTTCTTCGCGTGAAGACTCAGCGAGCTCACCGCCAGCGCTCCCGAAAGGCAGATCAGCACCGCGCAGATCATCAGAATACTTCTCTTATAATGCCTGAGTCTCGCATTTCTTCTTTTCTGCGGCCTGCCTGTTTCTGACTTCTTCATTTTCTCCATTCATACTCACCCTGTTTAATAATTTCGTACACCCCAATGTTAAAAATATTCTATCTGTTTTTGTAATACTTTTCAAGGTTTTTCTTTACCTTTACAGATATTTTTCCGACAGCGCGGACAAGCCCACGGCACATCCCCGCGCCAAGCAGCGCCCCCAGCACAAAAAACCACCGTATGGTGCCATATGTAGTCTCGTATATTCCGCGGAAAATATATATGCTGACACCGATCCAGAACACAAAATCCTCGAAACCGGTCAGACGGTGCCCATGGCGGATAATTTTCCTGAAGCACCGCAGAATCCCGTAGGCCGCCATGACCGTTACCCCGGAAAGAACCGCATACAGGAACACGCATGTCTCTCTTCCTATTCCCAGTATCATAAAACCGCCTACTTAAACAATTTGGAGAGGAATCCTTCCCCCTGCCTGGATTCCGGAGAGCTGCTGGAATAAGCGATGCTGTCAATATTTCCGGAGAGATCCACCTCTCCTTTTTCCACACTCAGACGATTGACGTGAAGATCCGTCCCCTTGACCATGAGCATCCCCTGTTCTGTCTCCAGAAGGATCTCATTCAGATCAAAAGACAGAACGTCGAGTACGCCTGTCACCATGCTTGTTTTCCTGTTATTTACAACCAGTTTATGTGATTTCGCAATACGCTGTTCGTCCATCCTTACTCCCTCCCACTCTGTTTTTAAATATATGAGAGGGAGCCCCGGTTTATTCCTTGTATCCGTTTTTTATTTTCAAAGATAACGAAACATCTCCGCCGCGTCTTCTTTCTTTGTCGTATCCTGAAGCTTCAGCACTTCCGCCTTTACGTTCTTTGTTCCGAACTGAATCTCGATCACATCTCCCGCCTTCACCTGAACGGAAGCCTTCGCCGGCTTGCCGTTCACACTGACACGGCCCGCGTCGCACGCCTCGTTTGCCACCGTACGCCGCTTGATCAGTCTGGAAACTTTCAGAAATTTATCCAAACGCATTGTTTTCCTCCTTTTTTACCAATAAAAAGCACTTACAATGTATCCCATCGTAAGTGCCTGTTTCTCTCAATCTGGTTCTCTATCCGTACACCGCAATTAGTTGATCGCGTCTTTTAATGCTTTTCCTGCTTTGAATTTCGGAGCCTTGCATGCCTCGATCTTCATTGTCTTACCTGTCTGCGGGTTTCTTCCTTCTCTGGCAGCTCTCTTGCTTACCTCGAATGTACCAAATCCAACAAGCTGAACTTTATCATCATTCTTAAGCTGTTCTGTTACCACATCAACAAAGGCTTTTAATGCTTTCTCAGAATCTTTTTTGGATATTTCCGCCTTCTCAGCGATAGCTGCGATTAATTCTGTTTTGTTCATGGATATTTCCTCCTCCTGACTGTACTTTCGTACAATTTTTTACTGGTTTTGAAAGGGGAATATGCCTAAACGGGCGCATATTTCCGCCTTTATGTATTGTTATAACGGTTTCATCATGCTTTGTCAAGATTTTTCACTGTTTTTACGGCATCTTTCAGCGCCTCATATTTTCAGCCCGAACAGCTCTTTTAGGAATTCATTTTTTTCATCCGCCTGCCGTACCGCAAGCTCCAGTTTTTCGACATATTTTTCAGGAAGCCAGGCCTTGTTGGAATGATAATATCCGCTCACTGTCTTCCAGTATTTCTCCGGATAAGCAAGGCAAAGCCCCACATATTCCCGTTCGGCCGAATCCAGCTGCCGGATGTTTTCATAGGCACCCATTATTCTCTGTCCAGTTTTCAGTTTCCAATGATTCTTTTCCATTGCCTTCCGGATGAAATAGTACAGATCACGCACCTGAATATCCGCCCTCATATGTTCAAAATTCGTCACTGCCATTCCGCTTCTGAGCATCAGCAGATTATGATAGTTGTAATCCCCATGGATCAGCCGCCCCTGCCGGACGCTCTCAGCGAACAGGTCACTCCCCGAAGAATGTTCCATCCGCGCGAGCACTGTTTCCGCCAGCCCGAACATTTTCTCAAAACTTTCGAGGAAAAGATATTCAAATTCATTTTTCGCCACTCTGTTCCGGACAAACGTCCTGACCTTTTTCAGTTCCCTGTTGTGGCGGCGGATCTCCTCCACCGGGTCTTTTCCCTCGGGGATCCGCACGTCTCCCCGTACTTCCGGTTCCCGGATCCCGATCCGGCACAGTTCCGTGTGCAGTCTTGCCATCTCTTCGGCTGCCCTGACGATCTCTGTCTCCTGCCGTATATCCATCTCTCTGCCCGGAAACCATTTCTTCAGCATATACACCTTCCCGTCCCCTGATGTAACGAGAAGTTCTCCGTCTTCTGCGAACACAGGGGTATCAACTTTTACATTTCCCCGCTCCTCAAGCCGGCTGAGCACAAGATACAGGAAGGGGGCGCGCCGCCCGGAGATCCTCGTCTCCTTCAGCAGCATCGTCCCCTCATTTGTATCGCAAAAAAACGCACCCCTGATTCTTCGGGTGCTCTTTACTTCTATATTATAGTGCTCCAATACTTCCAGTTCGTACTCTTCTCTCATGGCTGCCCCCTGTCACCGCGTATTCTGACTCTTTCTAATCTATGAAGGGGACAGCCCGAGTATGATTACAAACCGTATTTTCTTTTTCTCAATTTATTCCTGCAGCCTGCTCCGGACATAATCGCAGAGAATCTCTTTATCATTTCTGGCAGGATCGTCAATCACATATTCAAGAAGCTCACTCAGCATGCTTCCCATCTCCCTGCCCGGACGCATTCCGAGATTCATCAGATCCCGCCCGCTTACCGCCAGCTGCCGCAGCGTCACACACTCATCATTGATCAGCGCTTTCTGATACAGCTCCCGGATAGCCACGATATTTTCAATCTTCTCCCGTCTGCGATAAGGGCTCTGCGCCTTTACATCCGCCATGCGCACCGCGAGATAATAAGGAAAGAGTTCCACGCCGATCCGGTTCATGGCGCGGCGCACATTAGCCGGAGTTGCCTCCATACGGTAATCATGGTAGCAGACCAGACGCGTTACTTTCTTTACCGTCTCATTGTCAAACTTAAGACGCCTCATAACTCTCCGGGCGATCTCTTCACTTACAAGCGCATGTCCCTTGAAATGATCCCGCCCGTTTTCATCCGTGGTTCTTACCGATGGTTTTCCCATATCGTGAAACAGCATCGTCAGCCGGAGAATCTTATCCCGTTTCACATTCTTCAAAGCACGCAGCGTATGCTGATCCACATCATATTTATGATGAGGCGTGTGCTGTTTCACTCCTACCATGGCATCCCACTCAGGAAGAACCACTTTCGTAATCCCAAGCTCAAACGCATCCTGGATCCGCTCCGGATGCGGCGACACAAGAAGCTTCACCAGTTCCGTCTGAATCCGCTCCGCGCTGATCCTCTCCAGGGTAGGCGCCAGTTTTCTCACCGCTTCCGCGGTCGAGGGCTCAATGGGGAAATTCAGCTGCGCGGAAAAACGCACTGCCCGGAGAATCCTGAGGGCATCCTCGGAAAAACGCTCCATGGGATCCCCCACACAGCGAATCAGGTGATGGTTAAGGTCCTGCATCCCTCCGAACACATCAACGAGTCTCACTTCATCATTATACGCCATGGCATTGATGGTAAAGTCTCTGCGGCGCAGGTCCTCTTCCAGCCTTGTCGTGAAACGGACCTCACTGGGATGCCGGTTATCCTCATACGCGCCGTCCACCCGGTATGTCGTCACCTCATAATGATCCTTTCCAAGCAGAACCGTCACCGTACCGTGCTCAATCCCCGTATCCACCGTTCTGCGGAACAGCTTCTTGATTTCCTCCGGACGTGCGGAAGTTGTAATATCCCAGTCTTCCGGCCTGCGCGCCAGAATCGAATCCCTCACACAGCCTCCCACGGCAAATGCCTCATATCCGTGCAGCTGAAGGTTATTAATGATCATCATTACTTTTCTTGGCAATGCTATCTTCATGAAAAATCATCCTTCTCAAACTAATTCTTCTCTATCATGACAAGTAAATATTATAACCTGCTTTTTTTGTCCTCTCAACCATTTTAATGCAGATTGCAGTCTTTTCTCATCATAAAACGCAAAAGTCTCATCCAGAATCACCGGCATCGGCTCTTCCTGAAGCACCTGGGCGCCTGCCATTCTGAACGAAAACCAGATCTGCTCCAGCGTTCCCCTGCTCAGCCGGTCAGCCGGAATCCGCCGCGTGCCATCCCACACGCGGAATCCATTCTCTCTGTCCCAGGTCATTCCCCTGTATTTTCCACAGGTAATATCAGAAAAGATTTCCGACGCTTTCTGGTTGACCAGATCTGTCATCTGCCCGGATGTCTCCTCCCCGGCCCGGAGCAGCTCCTGCGCAGCCAGTTCCAGCGCGCGGCATCTGCGTTCCAGAGCCATGCGTTTCTCTCCCGGCCGGAACTCCCCCGCCTGCTCCAGAAGGTTTCCCCGCCGGATCTCCTTCTCCTTAAACTGCGCCTGAATTCGCCCCATTTCCCAGGACAGCCTTCTCATTTTCTCCTCAAAATCCACCTGCTCACCGTCTTTGTTTTCAACCGCGCTTTTCTCTGCTTTCCGTATCTGTTCTCTCTGCCGGGATCGCGCTTTCACCAGAGATACCGCGCCGCAGACCAGAAGCGCGACGCCTGCTATTCCGATTCCACCTGCAATCACGGCAAACGGAAGAGAATTGCTGCCTTTACTCAGCCCTGCTACCGCCTGGCTCCACGCCAGCCCCATCACGCTGATCAGAAGTCCTGCTCCGCCGGCAGCCAGCAGACTTTTCACGGATGCTTTCTTCGGCTCCGCACCGCCTTGTGCGTGCTCGAGCCCTCCGCTTTTTTCACAATCGGTTTGCCTGCGGTTCGCCTGCTCGTGCGCCGCCTTTTCCTGTTCTGACAGATCCTCATATTCCTTTCTCAGATCTTCCATATCCCGTTCCAGATACATGCGCTCCTGTTCCAGAGCCTTCTTCTCCTCTTCCTCTCGCTCCTGTTCGATCCGCAGCGCCTTTGCCGCCGCTTTTCTGCGCTCCCGCAGAATCTGGACCGCCCGGTTCAGATCCATCTGTGTTCCTCCCGTTTCCAGATAATCCGCCGCGTAGTTTTCCAGCGCTTCCGGCAGTTCCTCCCCGGGTCTGGCCTTCAGCTGTCCGATGGATACCGTACTGTCATACAGTTCCGCCGTCATTCCTCCCAGCAGCATATCCAGATCCCCATGTTCCACAGACAGTTCTTCCCCGTCATCCTCACAGACCAGAGATACCTGGCGGTTCATCCTGGCGAAACTTCTCTCCAGGCGGAAATTTCTCCCCCCGCAGGAAAAGCGCATCACCCCCGCATAATATCCCGGATTATCCCAGGGCTCATATCTGGTAAAATCATCTTTCGCCGCCGCCCGGCCCCGGCCCCGTTCCAGCCCGAACAGCATGGCACGGATAAACGCATGAATGGTCGATTTTCCGAATTCATTTTCCCCGCTGATGACCTGCACTCCATCATGGAAATAAAAATGCTGTTCTGAAAATTTACCAAAATTCTTAATATACAATTCCCTTATAATCATTTCTGCTATCCTCAATTCTGTAACGGTCTGCCCTGCTTTCCCTTTCTCCTATCGCCGGCTCTCCAGCAAAGCATCCACGCCTTCGCACAGTGCCTGATACTCAAGACTTCCTTCCCTGCACTCTGAAAAGCGTCTGATATATCTTCCCAGAACCGTGTGTTCATTCTCCCGGTACAGTGCTTCAAAGTCATAGGCAGGACTGCTGTTGTCAATCACCTCCGTCACATTGCCTCGTCCGGCCAGCCACTCCGTATCAAACTCCACATCCGGATCACGTTTTCCAGTCAGTTCCAGTTTGTAAATATTTTCATTTCCAAATCGATTTATTTCTTTCTCTATTCTTTTTCCTACACTTCCCGTAGTGTCGTACTGCGAAACCGGTATCTCCATATGAATATATTCCCGCAGAGCACAGGGAATCCACCATGTACGCAGGCCGGCCTCTGTTGCCTCTCCCCGGACATACCCGTGAGGTCCGGTATCATTTTTGTCCGTCGGCTCCAGTGCCCCCGCATAGACAGCCCGGTCCCGGATCAGCGCCTGGGGCTTGTGAATATGTCCCAGGGCAATATACGTGAAGCCGGATCCTGCCAGTTTCCGTCGATCAATCGGAATATGTTTCTCATCGCCGCCGTGAGCAAGCAGAATCTCGCATGGTTCAATCCCGCACGCCTTTGCGCGGTCATAGACAGGATCCGCCATCTCCCTGCTGTGATAACTGAAACCGTAGACCGCAGTCTTCAGCTCCGGGAAATCTATATACTCCATCTCCTCTCCGAACAGAGGGAATACATTGTCCGCCCATTCAAACGTCCGATAATAAGAGTCGGGACGAATGTAATCATGGTTTCCCGCGATCAGTACAACCTTCGTATGAGACAGTTCGGAAAAAAGAAAATTCACTTCCTTCAGCTCCTGCACAAGAGGCTGTCTGTGAAACAGATCCCCCGCGATCAGAAGAAGATCCGCGCGCTCCCGCTCACAGACAGATATCACCCTCCGGAATGTATCCCACAGTTCCCCTGCACGTTCCCTGCTGTAAAGGGGCCCCGCGTCCGGGCTCGCCCCCAGATGCACATCCGCAATATGAATAAATCTCATCCTCTTCCTCCTTTCCATCTCTGCTGACCGGCCCCGGCCGGCAGATCTCAGAATTTCCGGACAGCCTGAAAAACAGAAAAGGGCGTACATACTCATATATGCCACGCCCTAAGCCGGATCTCAGATCCACTTACAGTTCACAGTTATTTACCGTTCTCGGGAACGGAATCACATCTCTGATATTTGACATACCTGTCAGATACATAACACAGCGCTCAAAACCGAGACCGAATCCCGCATGTCTGGTGGAGCCGTATTTTCTAAGATCAAGATAGAATCCATAATCTTCTTCCTTAAGCCCCAGTTCTCTCATACGGTTCAGAAGCTTGTCATAATCGTCCTCTCTCTGACTTCCTCCGATAATCTCCCCAATTCCCGGCACAAGACAGTCCACAGCCGCGACCGTCTTTCCGTCATCATTTTGTTTCATATAAAACGCTTTGATTTCCTTCGGATAATCTGTCACAAATACCGGCCGTTTATAAATCTGCTCTGTAAGATAACGCTCATGCTCAGTCTGAAGATCGCATCCCCAGGAAACCTTATACTCAAACTTGTCGTTATTCTTCTCCAGAAGCTTGACCGCTTCCGTATAAGTCACTCTCGCGAACTCAGACGACACCACATTGTGAAGCCTGTCCAGAAGTCCCTTATCCACAAAGGAGTTAAAGAAGTTCATCTCTTCCGGCGCGTTCTCGATCACATAATTAATCACATATTTCAGCATTGCCTCAGCCAGATCCATATCATCTTCCAGATCCGCGAAAGCAATCTCCGGCTCGATCATCCAGAACTCGGCGGCATGCCTTGTCGTGTTGGAATTCTCCGCGCGGAACGTGGGACCGAAGGTGTAAATACTGCGGAATGCCTGCGCATAAGTCTCCCCGTTCAGCTGTCCGCTGACGGTAAGGCTTGTCTCTTTTCCAAAGAAATCCCTGGTATAATCTACCGTACCATCCTCGTTTTTCGGAACATTTTCCATATCGAGAGTCGTCACGCGGAACATCTCCCCCGCTCCCTCGCAGTCACTTCCCGTGATCAGCGGAGTATGAACATAGACAAATCCTCTCTCCTGAAAGAACTTGTGAATCGCGTATGCCGCCAGAGAACGCACGCGGAATACCGCCTGAAATGTATTGGTACGCGGACGCAGATGAGAGATCGTCCTCAGATACTCAAAGGAATGACGTTTCTTCTGAAGCGGGTAATCCGGAGCTGACGCTCCCTCCACCGTCACTTCATCCGCCTGAATCTCAAACGGCTGCTTTGCCTGTGGTGTTGCCACAAGTGTTCCTGTCACGATCACAGCTGCGCCTACATTCAGTTTGGAGACCTCCGCGAAGTTCTCCATTTTGTCGTGATATCCGACCTGAAGCGGCTTAAAATAGGAACCATCATTCACCACAATAAAACCAAACGTCCTGGAATCACGAATACTGCGCACCCATCCGCCGACCGTGATTTTCTGATCCAGATATTTCTCTCTGTTTTTAAATATCTCCCGAATCGTTGTTAAATCCATCTCTCAATAACTCCTTCTTATTCCAGATTCTCTGAATAGTATAACACTGTCCGCAGACGCCGTAAACCAAAATCTTCCGCCTGTGAGCCCGTCTTTTCAGGCACTTACCATCTTTCCTCTTCCCACTTCAGTATGGTTCCCGTATCCGCGTCAATCTCAAATTCATACTCCATGCGGTTATAGAGAATATCACCTTCATAGATGTACCAGCCGTCATCCCTGTCCAGCTCGATCGAGATGTCCTGTTCCGTTGCTCCCGGCACTCGCTCCAGAGCGATTTGTATCGCTTCCTCCATACTGATCCTTTCGCTTCCGGCGTTTCCTTCGGAGCCGCTGCCATTCGGGGTATAATCAGTATAATCTCCGCCTCGTCCGCATCCCGGCAGAAGAAAGACGGTCATTATCAGCACAGCTGCAGTCTTTGCAAGTTTTCTTCTCATTTTGTCTCCCTCCTGTTCGAAACAGGGAGGCGGATGTCCCGATTTTTCAGAGAAAAAAATATTCCGGACGTCATTCCGACATCCAGAATATTCTTTCAGCTTCTTAACAGAGGCGCAGACCGGATTTGAACCGGTGAATCAGGGTGTTGCAGACCCACGCCTTACCACTTGGCTACTGCGCCTTAAGGTGCTCACGCATCTTTGTAATTATAACAAAGTTCCTCTGATCAGTCAAGTATATATGCTGATAACAATTCTTTCTGTCTGCCGGGTCTCCGTTTCTCCGTTTTTCCCTTCATCCGGATTCCGTTTTCCGCCTTCCTGTTCTCACATCTGTTTCATGAAAGAGGCCGTTTATCCGACTAGCCTCTCTCTTCGCTCCACTCAATCACTTCACCTGTATCCGCATTGATTTCAAAATCATACTCAACCTGCTGATAGATGATATCACCCTCGTATTTGTATCTGCCGTCATCGTAATCAAGTTTGATTCTCAGATCGTTTTCCGTTGCTCCCGGCACCCGTTCCAGCGCTGTCGCTGAGGCCTCCTCCATGGTAACCGCTACATTCGCCGTGCCATTCCGGGCTGCGTCCGGCTGAGCGCTGTTCTGCCCCGCTTCCTGTCCCGCGCCGTCTGTCATCCCTGCTCCGTTCTGCGAAGCGCTCTGTCCGGCTGCGCCTGTTCCTCCCTGATTTTCTATATCAGAGCTTATCACCTGACCATCGGAGGCAAGGATCTCATAGTCATATTCTGTCTGTCCGACATCAAATCGAATCTCATAAATCTTTCTTCCATCATCCCGGTCCTCCGACACTTTCAGTCTTGATGTATCGGATTCGCTGACGCCCGCATCGTTAAGAGCCGCCTCCAGAGCCGCGTCTCTTCCGATATCCGCGCCGCCTCCCGCACATCCTGTAAACATTCCGATTGCCACTCCTGCCAGTAATAAAACCGCTGCTTTTTTCATATTTCATTTCTCCCTTCTCTTTTTCCGTCATTATCAACGGTGCCGTCTATTTTTATTTATTTGTTTTCGTTGATATGAATATACTCCGCAAAGATTAAAGGAAGATTAGAATTCTTAATTTTTTTCACTTTTTTCTTCATTTTCTGTCTCATCCGCAGCTTCCAGAGGAATCCGAAACAGGAACATGCTGCCCGCGCCTTCCCGGCTTCTTACCGACACACTGCCGCCATGCGCCTCGGCGATCCATTTCACCATGGACAGCCCCAGACCGGAATGCTGTCTTTCTGACCGGGACTGGTCCGCCCGGTAAAACCGCTCCCAGATATGAGGCAGCGCATCAGCGGAGATACCCGTCCCGTAATCCATCACATATCCCGCCGCCACATCTTCCTCCTTGCGGAGTCCGACTTTCACTTCCCCATTCTCATGACTGTACCGCACCGCATTTGAAATCAGATTCACGAGAAGCCGGATATAGAGGGTCTCATCTACATCCGCAAAAATATTCTCCTGAATCTTACAGACAATACGAACTCCCCGTCCGTCTGACTCCGCCAGCATCTGCTGTTCCTCCGCCGTCATCTCCGTAAGTTCACTGATATTCACCCGTTCACGCTGCAGCGGCTGCCGCCCCTGATCCGCCCGTGACAGGAACAGAAGCTGGGAGATCATCTCTGCCATTCCCCGCGCTTTTCGCTCAATCAGGCCGATCTGTTCCCTGACTTCCGGTTCCAACGACTCCTCTTCCATAAGCGCTCCGCACTGGGCGAGGATCACACTGACCGGAGTCCGCAGCTCATGGGAGACATCGGATGTAAACCGCTTCTCCCGCTCAAACACATCCTCAAGCTCTGAGAGCATCCCGTCAAATGTGTCTGCCAGAACATAGATCTCATCCCGCTGTTTCCCCCTGCCCTCCGGCAGCGCAATCCGTCTGGAGAGGTCCGCATCCGCCCGAATCTCCTGAACTGTCTCAGTAATCTGGCGGACAGGAAGCAGCGTTCTTCTCGTAAAACGGTATCCGATAACCGCCGTTGCCGCCACCATAAGCGGCAGGATAAACATGGCAAAACGAATGGTAACCGAAAAACTCTCCTCTGCATTTGTAACCGAAGTCACACCCCGGATATAATACACATCTCCGGAGGATAACCGGACCGACATGTCATACACATACCATTCCAGATTTCCGTCCCGTATCGTTCGCAATTCCCCGTCCGAAAACTCCGGCTGCGTGCTGAACCCGTGAGGCAGACGTCCATACATGAAATACATGTCTTCATTATATAATGAAAGATACACGTCCCGCGTTACCGAATAAAAATCCGAATCCACTCTCACTTCACCGTTCCGCCAGGAAACCTCCTCCGCACTCTCCTGCACGCGGCGCTCCAGCTTCGACTGTACGGAAGTAAGCACCTCCCTGCTGCTCAGGGAAAACAAAATCGCCAGCGCCGCACACGTCAGCAGCGCCATGAAAAACGTGTATAATAATGTAAGTTTCAGCTTCAGCGATATCCGTCTCATTCTTTCACCTTCAGTACATATCCGGCTCCCCGCACCGTATGAATCAGTTTCGGCTCACGGCCTTCATCGATCTTCTTCCGCAGATAGCGGATATATACGTCAATCACATTCGATCCGCCCGCATAGTCAAAGTTCCAGAGATGCTGCTCCAGCCTGTCCCGAGACAGCACGATTCCCTCGTTCTGAACCATGTATCTCAAAAGGGCGAACTCTTTTCCCGACAGGCGGATCTCCTCTCCGCCCCTTGTCACCTGCTGCGTATCCATATGCACTTCCAGATCCGCCACCTTATAACATGTCTTCGGCGTCTCCGCAGGCTTTCTTAAAAGCACCCGGATCCGCGCCAGCAGCTCTTCAAAGGCAAACGGTTTCACCAGGTAATCGTTCGCCCCGGCATCCAGCCCCATCACCCGGTCCTCTATACTGTCCTTCGCAGTCAGAAGAAGCACCGGTGTCCCGTCATTTCCGTTCCTCATCCGCTTCAGTACACTGAGCCCGTCCAGCTTCGGCATCATAATGTCCAGAATCACCGCGTCATACTCCGCACTGTCCAGATACGCGCATGCCTCCTCGCCGTCATAGCAGGAATCCACACTGTAATGTTCTGATTTCAGCCTTGAAGCGAGAATCCCGTTTAAGTCCTTCTCATCCTCGGCAATCAATATTCTCATACTTATCAGCTCCTTTATAATTCCAAGTATACGTGAGCTTTTTCGTATTGTAAAGCGGCGAAAACGTACAGCTGTCAGGCCTGCCGCATCCGGTATCCCTCCTGCCTCTTCACGCAGTCATGCCGCCGTTGCGAATACAAATCAATCTTGACACAATGACTCCAGAATTATATTCTGAAAACATAAATCATGAAAAGGAGCATTCTTACATATGAACAGTACGGTTTCCCGCGACCTCGCGGTTTTTCTCGAAAACAGCCCGACCTGTTTTCATGCGGTAGATAATATGAAAAAAGCACTTCTGGACGAGCATTTCACCCAGCTGGAAGAGAACAAAAAGTGGACCCTCCAGCCGGGCGGCAGATATTTCGTGACCAGAAACGATTCCTCCCTCATCGCATTCTCCATTCCGGAGACAGAGATGAAAGGGATGCGCATCATAGCCAGCCACAGTGATTCACCCACATTCAAAATCAAAGAGAACCCGGAGCTGGAAGCGGACGGAAAATATATCCGTCTGAACGTGGAGGGCTACGGCGGAATGCTCTGCGCTCCCTGGTTCGACCGTCCGCTCTCTGTGGCAGGCCGCATCGTTATAAAAGACAGCGCATCCGGTCAGTTCATCTCCCGGCTGATCAATATAGACCGCGACCTGGTTCTCATCCCGAACCTTGCTATCCACATGAACCGTGAGGCAAACAGCGGATATAAATACAATGCGCAGAAAGATATGCTTCCCCTCTATGGGACACTCTCCGCAAAAGGAACATTCATGGATCTGATCGCCAAAAGTGCAGGGGTAACAGCTGATGAAATTCTCGGGCATGACCTGTTCCTCTATAACCGTCAGAAGGCAAGTATCTGGGGCGCTTCAGAAGAATTTATCTCCTGCGGGCGGCTGGATGACCTGCAGTGCGCCTACGCTTCCCTGCGCGGATTTCTCGCAGGAAAACGCCAGGAATATATGGCAGTTCACTGTGTCCTGGACAACGAAGAGGTGGGAAGCGGCACGAAACAGGGGGCAGCCTCCACATTCCTCTATGACACGCTGACACGGATCCATGACTGTCTCGGATATACCAGAGAAGACTACCTGATTCACCTGGCGGACAGTCTGATGATCTCGGCGGACAATGCCCACGCCGTTCACCCAAACCACACAGACAAGTCAGATCCCGCAAACCGGCCGACATTAAACGGCGGCATCGTGATCAAATTTAACGCCAACCAGAAATACTGCACAGACGCCATGTCCGCAGCCATGTTCCGTGACATCTGCCGCTCTGCAGATGTGCCGGTGCAGACCTTTACAAACCGCTCCGATATGGCGGGGGGCTCCACTCTCGGCAACATCTCCAACACACAGGTAGCGTTAAACACGGTTGATATCGGACTGCCTCAGCTTGCCATGCATTCGCCGTACGAGACGGCAGGCGCGGAAGATACCGGATATCTGATCCGCGCTGCGGAAGAATTTTTCTGTTAGATCGCACAGCGTGCCTGAATCGCTGTTTTTCAGAAGATCCTGCACCTCAGCCGGAAAATGAGGCAGTGATAAATGGAACGGAAATAAACGGAACAGAGGAAAATCAAACGGAGGGAAATCAAATGAAACTCAGACTCGGAATCATCGGAACCAACTTCATCAGCGATATGCTCTGCGACGCTGTCCTTCAGTCATCTGACATGGAACTTGGCGCCGTATACTCAAGAAAACAGGAGACCGGAGACGCTTTCGCCAAAAAGCACGGCATCCCCAACATATTTACAGACTATGAGGCTTTCCTGAACTCTGATCTGGACGCTGTCTACGTGGCATCCCCCAACGGAGTGCACTGCCGCCAGACCATCCAGGCGCTGGAGCATGGGAAACATGTTCTCTGCGAGAAAGTAATGGCAGTAAATGAAGCAGAAGTCCGCTCCATGATCGACTGCGCGAAAAAGAATAAGCGTGTCCTTCTGGAAGCCATGCGCCCGGACTTCAATCCGGTTTACGACAGGATAAAGGCTGAACTTCCCCGCATCGGCGCGCTCCGCAGGGTGACATTTGAATTCTGCCAGTATTCAAGCCGGTACGATGATTTCCGGCAGGGAATTGTGCAGAACGCATTTAATCCGGATCTCGGCAATGCAGCTGTCATGGATATCGGCGTATACTGCATCCACTCCCTCGTCCGTCTCTTCGGCATGCCCGATGAGATCAGCGCAGTTTCCACAAAACTGGAAAACGGATTTGACGGAAACGGAATCGTGCTCATGAAATATAATAACATGATCGCCGAAGCAGTCTATTCCAAAATATCAAATTCCGTAACCCAGAGCATCCTGCAGGGCGAAGATGGTTCTATCCTGATCGATTATGTGAGCCACCCGCAGAATATCACACTGCGCCTGCGTGAAGGCTCCAGAGACGGGCTGACCGGCGGAGCCACAGAAGATATCTCCTGCCCTGTGCCGGAAAATGACATGGTCTATGAGGTCGAGAAATTCTCAGAACTGATCCGAAACCAGGAGATCGATCACAAGTACCTGCAGTATTCCCTTGATGCGATCCGGGTGATCGATGAAGTCCGCCGGCAGAATGGCATAAAATTCCCGGGAGAGTGATTCTCCCGGGTCACCTGGCATTTCCGGTTATCATAAGGGAACCGGGGCAAAAAGTATTTTGTCCCCGGCCTCCCCGTTTTCCGGCATCCCGATTATTTCAGCATTTCTTCCTTCTTCTCCAGAATCGCCGCAACCGCCGCGCACGCCGGACAGTCACAGTATTTCGCGCCCGCTGCTTTTATTTCTCTTCCGTGAGCCGCAACCCCTTTGGCGCCTTCCTCGCCGAAGATCTTTGCACCTGTCTCAGATTCCGCAAGAGCGATCAGGTCATCAACCGAGACAATATCTGCTTCAAGTTCTGCAATATATTTCTCTGTCTCTGCAGCCTCGTTCTCTGTTCCAAGAGCATCCAGCCATGCCTGGGCCGCTGCCTTCGCCTCCGCACAGCATGACGGCGCTGCCATCAGATCTCTGCTTTTCTGTGCAACATAATCCTGTACTTCTTTTGTCATCGTCAATTACCTTCCTTTCTGAATCAGGCGGACACTCACGCTCCGCTCTGTCGAATGTACGCCGGTATGCTGATATGCTTTTTATGTATTGATTTGATTCGCCGGCGCCTGTCTCTATTTTAACACGGGAACTTCGATTTATCTATTACCGCCAACACGTATTTCACTTGGCATAAGACTCCAACAGTTCCCAAAGTTCTTCCTCCAGTGTCTCCATCTCATCCTCAAGTTCCCCGGAAATCGTATACAGCCGGATCGTCCGGAAAATGTATGACATCATAAGGAACAGTCTGTGACAGATCGAGCTGTAGAAAGTAAACGGAGACCATTTTGATATAATATCCTGCCCGTGCACAAAGGAGCTCGCCGACTGAAAATCTCCATAAATTTCCGGTTCGCCGAGATATTCACACGCATCTCTGAAGCTGACCTTTTTCTTCCCGATCACCTCTGTCAGCCATGCGTTTTCATTTCCTTTTCCGAAATGTTCGGCACACTCTTCATAATCCAGCCCCAGTACATTGCACAGTTCCCGCAGCAGTTCGTCGTCGATCTGTTTTCCCTTTTCTTTGTATTTTTTCATTCCCGACATCAGACTGCAGATACACCACCGGCTCAACAGATCTCCGCCGGCAGCGCTTCTACTTCCCGCTCCAGCCGAAACTCGAATCCCACTCCATCATGAAATGTTTCCAGCAATTCGGAAACATGGCTCAGGAATTCATGGACGTCCTCCTCTGAAACGAATTCCGTGTTGGAGTAATTTTCCAGATACAGATCATCCAGGCTGTCATCCTTTCCGCCGGATCCGTGAAAGATCTCAAACTGATCCGGCACCTGGTTCTCCTGCCCCTTTGCATTCCCGAAGGAACCAAGCGGCATGTGAATCTCTGTGAAATACGGAAGCAGGAATCCGATGCAGAAATCTTTCTGCAGCGCTGCCGCTTTCTTCTGACACCCCGCCGCTCTCTGCATTCCGGTCCGCTTCGCAGCTCTCCTGCCGAAAGATCAGCAGACTGCGTTCCGTCTCTTCCCGCTCCGGAATGGATGGAGCCGCGCCTTTGCGAGAAACTGCAAGCGCTGATGCCGCAGATGCCATGGCAAGCGCCTGTTTTACATCAGCACCGTTCATCCGCTGCGCCAGAAAATACCCTGTAAATGTGTCTCCTGCCGCAGTCGTATCAACCGCCTGCACCTTGTAGGCTTCCTGATGCAGAACATTTTCCCCGCCCGGCATTCCGCTGCTGCTCTTCCCGCCGGTCATTCCGATGCCACTCTCATCACAGCCTGATCCGGCTCTGCCGCAATATACAGATCCTTTCTCTCCAAGAGTCAGCAAGATCTCCATATCCGGGAACTTTTCTTTCAGCTTCTTCATGATTGCATTCCCGTCCGGTTCCTGATTGTCACAGTCAGCGTTGCTTATCAATCCCAGCGCTTCCACTTCATTCAGAATCAGACAGTCAATGTCATCCAGCGGTATCTGAAATATCTTTTCATCCATTGGCGATGGATTTAAAATAATCTTCATTCCTTTCTCATGTGCTTTCCGAACGATGTAGGGGATTTCACTGATTTCATTCTGAAGAACAAGCCAGTCCCCCTGATCAAAATGTTTGAGCACCTCGTCTGCCATTTCCCTTGTCACCGCGCGGTTGGCGCCGCTGTAGAGCAGGATGCAGTTATCTCCCTGAACGTCATTCTGTATAATGGCGTTTCCTGTGCGCACATCAGACAGAACCTGTATGTATTCTGTATTCACTCCCGCGCTTTCCAGAAGTTCGATCAGGAATCGCCCGTCCTCACCGACCGCTCCTGCGTGATATACCTCGGCTCCGGCTCTGCTCATGGCAATGGACTGATTCAGCCCCTTGCCGCCGCTGTACACATGAAGGCCGTCAGATGACAGAGTTTCCCCCTTATTTACAAAATGATCCACACTGTAGACGTAATCGATGTTCAAAGATCCGAAATTCAGTATTTTCATAATTACCTCACTGTAAATATTAAAATTTTTATCCTGCTGTCTCTACTACACATAACATGCCATAATTGTATCACATCATAAAGATAAAATGGGGGGGCGCTCCTTTTTATATAATTTTCCTATGTTCTACAAATCAAACGATGCAGTTCCTTCGCCCTCCTGTCAATCTCCAGTAAAATCCTTCCCGAATCATCCATCTGAGCTGCTGCCTCTGCTTCACCTTCTCCCCCTGACCCATCATCAGAAAAAACCGGGATCCAGGATAAAGTCTTTACCATCGCAAAAAGAGGGCATTTTCCATACCTTCCCAATGCGCGAACATAAAGAGCATAACTGTAAAGTCCACAAATGGAAATGTCTACCTGTCGTATTCCGAGAATTACTCTCAGCAAATACCGTTTCGTATCTTCTGCCTCTCGCCCATCCTCGGCCAACAGTTCTGCAAACTGCTCAAAATTTACCAGATTCTGCTTTCGATATGCAGAAAGGATTTTTCTCGTCTCCGGTGCATATCCTCCAGAAATCTCGTTTAAATATTTTTCCCTATGCAGCTCCGGAACTGCTTCCAGCGTTCTGCTGAATCGTGTAGCAAGACTGCGGCCGGATCGATCTTTCCACACTGCTTCTTTACAAATATCCGATATTTCTTTCACATTATCCCCATCTGCTTTTCCCATATCACACTCAAAAAAGCAGAGACTCATTGTACTGTACATGCGTTTCATCGCTTTTGCGTACTCGACAGCAGCCCTGTTTACAGCACACTCCAGCACTTTTCCGGATCCGGGTATGTAATGTTCCACTGCCTGCGCCTGTGCTGATGCAAAGCTCAGCCCCGCCGCGCAATATTTCTTTATCGTATTCTGATATTCTTCTGATTCAACAAATAAAAACTGTGCAATCTCCGATATAAACTCTTCCTTTGTGCCTTCCGTAAACACAACCAGTTCATTCACGCAATTCAGTTTCTCCAGCATGGAAACCGCTGCAAACGCGAAAGTATCAAGAGCTGTCAGCGTACAATATATCGGAAGCTCCAGAACAAGATCTGCACCGTAATTTCTCATCAGCTTCGCTTTTCGATATTTATCCCTCTTCGCTATCGTTCCATCCTGTCCAAATTCTCCGGCAGTCAGTACAATTAGAGCATCTGCATTTCTCTGATCCTTTATTTTCCGATAAAATGATACATCTAAAAATTTATCTTTTCCCGAAGCACTCCAGTTTTCATCAATTACCGCAGCTATTTTCATCTTCTTTCATCTCCTGTTTTCCATGTGTTCACAAGATATCACACGATGAAAACAACTACTATAATAATTATGTCCTGTTTTCTGTAAAATAATTATCCTCAGGAAATCTTAAGTCAGCATTCATACTGCCTGATTTAGCACCAGCTTAAAATCTGACTCTCAGAATCCTGATTCAGCGCCACAAAAATATTCTGGCAGCCAGGTGCTCAATCTCCACAATATACGCGATAACTCACATGAAAATAAGGATCTTCCCCGTACAGCGGGACAAGCACAAAACTGCTGCTGTACTCTGCCTGCCGCAGTTCATATCCGCTGTATTCAAATGACACCTCCACTGTAATTCCGGCTTCAGAAATCGTGAAATCATAAAACCGGTCGGCATTTGCCTTTATACGCAGATATAGGAAGGACGGCGGATCACTCAGGAGCGAGTAATCATCCTGGGCACAAATATAGGAAAGAGCTGCGAGCGCCATAAGATCTCCATAGGAAGTGATCTCCACATCCTCATTTTCATATTCCGCAGAAAACTCCAGCCCTGTCATGATGCCATCCATTTCCTCATAATGAAGCTGCGGCAGATCCGGATAGTGTCCCGCCGTATTATTCATGTAAAAATTCCCCGGCATTTTCTCCCAGTTGCCCTCTTCATTCAGCATCCGCCAGGAATCCCCTTCAATGATCGGCTCAAATTCCGGCAGATTCAGCTGCCGGTCAATCTGATAAAATCTCTGCATATCATTAAAATTCTCAACATACTGGGCTGCTGTTATTTCTCCTCTGTTGCACGGGAGCGCGCCCGCCTGCCAGATCGTGAATGTCACTCCGGTAAGAATGATAAGAACTCCAACCGCTGCAGTTGCCTTCAGTCTCAAATGGCTGCCGTCCAGCCAGAGAACACTGTCTTCCTCCCATTCCAGAAGCTCGCCCTTTTTACAGGATCTGTAAGACCGGTATTCCCGGATGATCTGATAGACTGGAATATAGTATCCGTAGCCTTTTCTCCACACAATCCACGTTCTTCGCCATGCTTCCTTCCAGGTCAGGCGCGCACCGCTTTCCGCAGATACCCTCAGGCCAAACAGGAATTTTCCCGGCGTTGTGCCGGACAGGGCAAGCATAACCGGCTCCGCCAGCAGAAGGAGAACCGCAGACGCAATTATATCCATAACCATCCCCGGCAATCCTGTTTCCATAATGTTAATATGAAAAAACAGTGAGAGGAATGCATCCCACAGCGTCATATATATCGTCATATCAATCATGCGTGCAAAAAATCTCCGCCACGGCGCGGTTACCTTGGGGATCGAATCTACCTCTAACTCTGCCAGTACCTGACGCGCTGACGCGTCATCGTTTAGCAGATCAAGATAATGCTGCGCGTCAAAACTGTCATAAGACGCCTGGCTCCTGCAGAGCTGCTCGCAGATCAGCCGGGATCGCTCCTGATCCTGCTGCTCACTTTTCAGAGTCCGCAGATGCGCAAGGAGCAGATCTGAAAGCTCACATTTATTCTGATTTAATAACTTGATATCCTCCAGGCTGACATGTATCGACCGGAGAAGCCGGATGCGCTTCAGCGTCTCAAGATCCTCCTCCGAATAGTTCCTGTATCCGTTGGGATTCCGCTGAGGTGTGATGAGACCTTCTTTTTCATAGAAGCGGATGTTGGCTCTGGTCATGCCTGAGAGGGTTTCGATTTCTTTGATGGTCATGGGTGGTGCTCCCCTCCTTTATATAAGGGATTATAAAGGGTGAAGGGGGTTTACAGTCAAGAAAAATGCAGGTAAAACTATGGTACATTACAAGACAGTACATTTAAGATCAATTTAAGATCAATTTGACAATTCCTACAGCCTTTGCTAATATGATTATAGAAACAGGCACTACCGATAAGCGGCTAGTCCAAAATCATATTAGTTACGAAAAGTAACCGTAATCCTTTGGGTGAGGGGCGGTTACTTTTTCGTATGATTGATATATGCTATATTACAGAATTCTCTTCATGACAGTTCGCATACTGCTCCATAGTTTCCAATATCCTTTCCGTAACCTCAAAGCATCCTTTCTCCATCAAATATTTCCGCATTGTTTTCGAAGACAGCAGATCCTGTATATGGAATTCCAAGCCGCCTTGTACCGATCTGCCACTCCCATTCCATCTCCCGCATCAGCCATTCCGCACGCACCGCTCCGCTGCGGCCGGGAATATCAGCAAGAAACCGGGATAAGTTTGGTCGCACAAGATATTTCTCAAATACTGCGCTGTCATTCTGCACCAGATATTTCACCCATTCACTCTCTTGTGCAGAAAACCAGTTTTCCCACATATCTTTCCGATAGTATGATTCTTTTTCCATATCAGACATCTCACGAATACTGCAAGATGCCAGGTAAAGCATCATCCTTTGATTCCAGAAATGATACCAGCGTCCGGTTCTGTGCACAATACCGCATGCTGTCATTTTCTCCATCTGCTTTTCATCAATTCCACTGTATCTGGCCGCTTCCTGTTCTGTAAAATAAAACAAATCCTGTTCGATCAATTTTCGCGCAATCACATAAAGGAACTGTTTTTCAGATACAGTGCACTGATCTGTTAAAAAGGCAGTCAGCCCCTCGTAAAACTCCTGTTCCGTACGTGGAACCTCAGGCAATCTCCCCAAATATTCCATAACAAGCATAAAATCATCTTCAGTAAATTTTCCTTTTGTCAGCCAGCCTCTGCGGTAATCTTTACCAAACGCCCGCTCTGTTTCCTTGATCTTTCGAGGAGACAAATATTGGATCTTCGGCATGAACCATGCTTCTGCCTGTTTTGTAGCGTCTTTATAATTCTGCTGTTCCACCATGTACTTTTCTTCAGCCTCATATATCTCTTTCGGCAGACTTCCAACTCGTTTGGACGGGACCTCTCGTTCTGCCGTATCATACATCATTTTTTCATAATCTTTCGTAAATTCAATCCCATATTCCCGAAACAAAATCGGTGCATCGCCGATCAGATCATCGATCCGTGCATCCCCATCCCATTCATCCAGATAATATTCAATATCCTCCAGAATCAGAAGCGGCAGCCGTTCCCTGATCTCATCAAAATGTGTCACCATGAATTCATCATAATACTCCGGACAGCATGGCCGCAGATATTTCATTAAATTCAGCTCTGATGTCCAGCTTATATGATTATAGTAAGCTTCCAGCAGTTTTCTTCCGTCTGTTTTCCACCCCATTTCCTGCATCGGAGGAATCAGGTTGATCAGCGTCTCCATCTGTGGGCGCTCGAGTTTCTCTGCATATAAGCCCTCCACAAGCTGATTACAGCACTCTTCAAGGAACTGATACACCCTGTGATCGTATCTGTTTTTGCATTGTACATACAGCTGCCAGATCTTATTTGACTCGTATTCCCAGGGCATTGCATCCACTGAATAATAAGTATCCACATCCATACCGTCAACAAAAGAATATTTCAACTTGTTCCTCTCATCAATCATCCGATCCAGAACAATACGCCTGCACTCATTTGAAATATTCAATTCTGAAACCATATAAACCAGCTGATTAAAGTAAACGCATTTTTTGCAAAAAGCATTTCATACGCTTCGATGTGATCGTTCAAATACCCTTTCACAAAATCCCTTATCGAATGATTCAGAAAATCCAAAACAATCTCATCATCACCAAAAGATTCTTTAATCTCAGTAAACGCCCCCTCCAGCTCCCGCAGATAATTTATAAATTGATCTTTTTCCACTTTATCCCCGCATGCATCTGCCACAGCCATGAACTCTTTTTTCAGTTCCGGTTCCACTCGAATCTCTTCTTCCGAAAGCAGCAGAATCAGGCAGATCATTTTCGCCCCATAAGAAAGCTGGGCAAAAATACTTTCAAAATATTTGTTCGGCGCCTTTACATATTTCACCATCATTGCCGCATATTCCCATGGATTTTTTCCTTCCGACGATACATTCTCCAGAAAATACGCAACAGACCGCGGACTGTACGCCTCACAATGAATA
>CALWBC010000071.1 GCA_944375755.1 uncultured Mediterraneibacter sp.
AAAGCTTTCCGATATTACCAGAGTTTATTCAAAGACAGAGGCACTGATGCAGACAAGCCGTTTTCTGGATGATCATTCGGACTGGCAGAAGATCAGTGTGGTAAATACGGCGATCGCGGCAAAGAAGGTCCTGGAGGACAATGACATCACCCAGGCGGCGGTGTGCAGCGCCTATGCGGCAAAAGCTCACGGGCTGTCCATCCTGGTGGATGAAATCAATGATGACGCGGATAATTCCACCCGCTTTATTGTGGTAACGAACCAGAAAGTATTCCTGAAGGATGCCTCAAAAATCAGCATCCGGTTTGAACTGCCTCATCGGAGCGGATCCCTGTACGGAATTCTTTCCCATTTTATTTACAATGATCTGAACATGACAAAAATCGAATCACGTCCGATCAAGGGAATGCCGTGGGAATACTGTTTCTTCGTGGATTTTGAAGGAAACCTTGAGGATCCGGCAGTGAAAAATGCCATCCGCGGGCTTCGTGAAGAGGCAAAGAATCTGAAAATTCTCGGCAACTATTAGGAGGCGAAATAGCGATGCGTACCAATGAATTAATGCTTTATAAAAATATGGAATCCGGTCAGATCCTCAAAGATATGACGTTTCTCATGGAGAATTACGGCAATGAATATTATAACCGTGAGGATCTCAGGAGCCTTTTGTTTGAGTGTGTGAATCAGCTTCTGGAGCTCTCTGTAAGTCACGGCTTTGAAGGAAATCTGTGGCATACATATCTCACCTATCTGCTGGCAAGCGATGAGAATGCCTACAGTACATCCTGTGAGATTATCGGAGAGATCGAAGGAAGTATCAACGAGATTGCGCTCCATGATTTCCTGATATTCAAGGAACTTTTTGATTATGATTTTACCGGGCTTGAGCAGGATCTTGGAGCAGACTGCATCCGGATCCTGATGAATTATAAAAACGGCAATGGCGGCGGAAAGGTGTTCAACAGAAGAGTGCGTGACCGGATCTGCACTCTGGCGCAGGCTCTTGGAAGTGCATCGGACGCAGCTGAATTCAAGCAGAAAATCACGCAGTTTTACAAAGAGTTCGGCGTTGGAAAACTGGGACTTCATAAAGCTTTCCGCATCGAGCATCCGGAGGGCGGCGAGATGTCCATCGTGCCTATTACCAATATTGCCCACGTTCACCTGGATGATCTGGTAGGCTATGAGATCGCAAAAAAGAAACTGATCGATAACACGGAAGCATTCGTAATGGGGAAAAGAGCCAACAACTGTCTTCTGTTCGGAGATGCGGGAACAGGAAAATCTTCTTCCATCAAGGCAATCCTGAACCAGTACTATGATCAGGGACTCCGGATGATCGAACTATACAAGCATCAGTTCAAAGATCTGAACGATGTCATCGCTCAGATCAAGAACCGGAATTACAAGTTCATTATTTATATGGATGATCTTTCTTTTGAAGAATTTGAGATCGAATATAAATATCTGAAGGCGGTTATCGAGGGAGGCCTGGAGCGCAAGCCGGAGAATGTTCTGATCTATGCTACCTCCAATCGCCGTCACCTGATCCGTGAGACCTTCCGTGACAAAGCTGACCGGGACGAGGACCTTCACACAAACGATACGGTTCAGGAAAAACTGTCTCTTGTCGCACGTTTCGGCGTGACAATCTACTTCGGATCTCCGGACAAAAAGGAGTTCCAGGAGATCGTGCGTGTCCTCGCGGAGCGCGGCGGCATCGACATGCCGGAAGATCAGCTTTTGCTGGAGGCAAACAAGTGGGAGCTGGCTCATGGAGGACTGTCCGGAAGGACTGCGCAGCAGTTTATCGACTATCTCCTGGGGCAGAAGTAAAAGCAAAATTCGTTTCATCTGGATGATTATGAATTCACTTCCTGAATCCCGGTGATATCACTGTCGATCACGAGGGAATAGTTGGTGTAGTATACCACAAATCCGGGTTTTGCTCCTCCTGGTTTTTTGACGTGCTTTTTCTCCACATAATCGATCTCAACCTTATCGCTGCCCCGCATGCTGGAGTAGTATGCGGCCAGGCGGCCGGCCTCTTCGAAGGTGCGGTCCGGCAGTTCCTCTCCGTTTGATTTTACGATTACGTGGGAGCCGGGGGCCTGTTTGGCATGGAACCACCAGTCATTTCCCACCGCGAAGTGAAAGGTGAGCTCATCGTTCTGAAGGTTGTTCTTGCCCACATATATATGGTATCCGTCGGAGGAGATGTAGTGGAGCGGTGTGTTTTTGAGTTTTACCTTCTTCTTAGTGAATTTCCGTCTGATGTATCCGGAATTTACAAGTTCTTCCTTGATGCCGGCCAGGTCATCCTCGGTCCGGGCAATATCCAGAGCGGTCTGAATGGACTCCAGGTAGGTGATGTCGTCTTTTGTCTCCCGGATCAGCTCGGAGAGCGCCTCGAAAGTCCGCTTCTGTTTATTGTATTTCGCAAAATATCTCTGGGCATTCTCCTGAGGCGTTTTGGTGGGATCGAGAGGGATGGTGATCATTTCATTCGTATAGTAATTGAGGGCTTCCATCTTCTTTGCTCCTTCTTCCACGTTGTAGCCGTAGGTATTGATCAGTTCCCCGTATACTTTGAATTTGTCTCTGTTTTCCGTATCTTTGAGCTGACGGAGCTGGAGGTTGTATTTCTTGCGGTTCCGCTCCAGAGCGGTCTGTACCACGTGGCGCAGATCCGCGGATTTCTGACGGATGCGCAGAAGAGCGTTTCTTGTCGCATAGTAGGTCTTCAGCACCTCGGAGATAGAGGAAAATTCCTCGCGCCGGTAACCGGAAAAATGGGTAAGGGGCAGGGCGGAGAATTCCTTCGGTTCTCTGCCGTCGTAGTAAATGGCAGGAGAAAAATTCCCCTCCTTTACAGGGGCGAGATAGAGCTCAAACTGGTGGAAGAGATGTCTTAAAATATCTTCGGAGTATTCCTTCGCCGGGACAGACGAGTCTACTCCGGCAATATGGCAGACTTCTTCTGCGGTCACAGGGCTGATGCCGGTGAAACTGGTGTAGATCGCCTTGGATACCGGGGCCGGCTTTTCCCGCACAAGTCCGGAAAATGTCTCGAAGTCCGCGGTCAGCGGATCCGCTTTATGCATGGTGTCAGGGATAAAGTAATCCCTCCCCGGGAGCACCTCCCGCACGGAGCTCATCTGAGAAGAGACATGCTTGATGCTGTCAATGATTTTTCCGTCTTCCGTGCAGAAGATGATATTGCTGTGTTTTCCCATGATCTCCACGATCAGGTCCTTGCGGCACAGATCGCCCATCTCATCAAGGTGTTCGATCTTGAAATCAATGATCCGTTCCAGTTTCGGCTGGGTGATCCCGATGATTCTGCCGTTGCTGATATGCTTTCTGAGCAGCATGCAGAAGTTGGGCGCGGTGATGGGGCCGGGCTTGTTCCGGTCGGTCAGGTAGATCAGGGGAAGCGATGCATCCGCGCTGATCAGCAGCCGTTTCTGTCCGGCGGGGGATTTTACGGTGAGAAGCAGTTCGTCCGCCTCCGGCTGGGCGATCTTGGCGATTCTCCCGTTTAACAGTTCGTTTTTCAGTTCGTGGACCAGGCTGGCCACTACAATTCCGTCAAATGCCATAAATCTATCTCTCCATTTCTATTCGATATCAGATAAAAATAATCTGCCGTCCCCTGTATCTGTCCGGATCCGGAGCATTTTCACGGGGAGGCGTCAGTCACATCTGTGAGTATATCACAAATCCGGAAAATGAAAAAGTAGTCCGATTTATTTGACTTTTCTGGAAAAAGAGGAATATAATTACAGACTGGAAACAGAATATAGTTATTCAAAAGCAAATCATGAGCAACTATGACAGCATAAGTTTGGGAAAGGGATGATAGAAATGATAGTAGAACATGGTTTGATTTCTTTTTTACAGAAGTTTGATGAGCAGCCGTTCCTCGTAAAGCTTGGCGGCAAAGAATATAAGATCGGAGAGGGCGAACCTACTTTTACAGTAAAGTTCAACAAGTCCATTCCGCTTGGTGATCTTATGACCAGCACGTCCATTGCGCTTGGAGAGGCGTATATGGATGGAAACCTCGAAATCGAAGGTGATCTCTATGAGGCGCTGGATCACTTCCTGGGGCAGATGGGAAAATTTTCCACGGATCAGAATGCGCTTAAGAAGCTGATCTTTACTTCTTCCTCCAAGAAGAACCAGGAGAAAGAAGTTCGCAGCCACTATGATATAGGAAATGATTTCTACCGGCTCTGGCTGGATGACACACTGAGCTATTCCTGCGGCTATTTCAAACACGAGGATGACACGCTCTATCAGGCGCAGGTCGACAAGGTGAATTACATTCTTCAGAAACTGTACCTGAAGGAGGACATGACACTGCTGGATATCGGATGCGGATGGGGATTCCTGCTGATTGAGGCGGCGAAGAAATATAAAGTCCGGGGAACAGGTATTACTCTGAGCGAGGAGCAGTACAAGGAGTGTCAGAGAAGGATCAAAGAAGAAGGGCTGGAAGACTATGTTCAGGTTGAACTGATGGATTATCGTGATCTGCCGAAGATGGGCAGACAGTTTGACCGCGTGGTGAGTGTCGGAATGGTGGAGCATGTGGGAAGAGATAACTATAAACTTTTCCTTGACTGCGCAAATCAGGTAATGAAAAAGGGCGGCCTGTTCCTGCTTCACTTCATCAGCGCGCTCAAAGAGCATCCGGGGGACGCGTGGATTAAAAAGTACATCTTCCCGGGCGGAATGATCCCAAGTCTGCGGGAGATGGTTTCCGCTATGGCGGAGTATGATTTCCACACCATGGACATCGAAAATCTGAGACTTCACTATAACCGGACACTGCGCTGCTGGAGAAAGAATTATCTGGAGCACCTGGATGAGGTGAGAAAGATGTTTGATGAGCGGTTCGTAAGGATGTGGGATCTTTATCTCGCTGCCTGTGCTGCAACCTTCCACAACGGAATCATTGATCTTCACCAGATCCTGATGACAAAGGGAATCAACAATGATCTTCCGATGGTACGCTGGTATTAATCCGCGGCCGGGGATTATAACGCCTGTCATATAAAACGCCGGTCAGTGTTGACCATTCCCGGCTCAGAGGGTATAATGTTTTAAGGTCTGCACGCGGGGAATCCGTGCGCGGAAAATATGGCGGTTCGGCCGTGCCGTTCGGGAAATCGCACAAGGATGATTTCCTTACCCGGGCAGCTTCATGGCCGGGCGGCTGCGAAAAACAGAAGAAATAGCAGAGGATGGATTGACATGATAAAGAGTATGACCGGATTCGGAAGATGTGAGATACAGAAAGAGTCCAAAAAATTTACAGTAGAATTAAAAAGCGTGAATCACCGCTATCTGGATGTGAATATCCGGATGCCGAAGAAACTGAATTTTTTTGAAACCGCAATACGTTCCCTGCTGAAATCTTACGCAAACAGGGGAAAAGTCGATATTTTTATTACCTGTGAAGATCTTTCCCAGGCGCAGGGCTCGGTAAAATATAATTCGGGTCTGGCTGCCGAGTATGTAAAGTATTTGAAACAGATGGGAGAAGAATTCGGGCTGAAAAACGACATTACGGTTTCTTCTCTTGCGCGTTTTCCGGAAGTGTTTACCATGGAGGAACAAAGTGAAGATGAGGAAGAACTCTGGAACGGCCTGAAAGAGGCTCTGGAGGGAGCCTTTACCCAGTTTGTTGAGACCCGGACAAAAGAAGGAGAGAATCTGAAACAGGATATTCTCGGCAAGCTGGATGTGTTGAGCGAAGAAGTGGCGCATGTGGAAGAGCGCTCTCCGCAGATTGTGGCGGAATACCGGGAAAAGCTTGAGGAAAAGATGAAGGAGCTTCTTTCAGACACACAGATCGAGGAGAGCCGGATCGCCGCAGAGGTGATCTTGTTCGCGGATAAGATCTGTACGGACGAGGAAGTGGTGAGGCTGAAAAGCCATATCCAGCATATGAGGAATACGCTGGAGGAGAATGAAGGAATCGGAAGAAAGCTTGATTTTATTGCACAGGAGATGAAACGGGAGGCAAATACGATCCTCTCAAAGGCAAATGATCTGGAAGTTTCCAATTACGCGATCAGCCTTAAGACCGAGATAGAGAAAATCAGAGAACAGATCCAGAATATAGAGTAGAGACTGAGGGGGATAAAAATGGATAAAAAAGGTATACTGATTGTAGTGTCAGGGTTCTCGGGATCCGGCAAGGGCACTCTGATGAAGGAGCTGCTGTCCAGATATCCGGATACATATGCACTCTCCATATCGGCGACGACACGGGCGCCACGGGAAGGAGAGGCGGACGGAAGAGAGTATTTCTTTGTCACAAAAGATGAATTTGAAAAAATGATTGCCAAAGACGAGCTGATAGAGTATGCTAGATACGTGGAAAACTACTATGGCACTCCGCGAAGCTACGTGGAACAGAAGTTAAATGAGGGGAAGGATGTGATTCTCGAGATTGAGATCCAGGGCGCTCTCAAGGTGAAGAAATCATTCCCGGACACACTGCTTCTGTTTGTGACACCGCCCAGTGCCGGTGAACTGAAAAGCCGTCTGGTTGGCAGGGGAACAGAGACGATGGACGTGATCGAGTCCAGAATGAACCGTGCCTGCGAGGAGGCGGAAGGCATGGACAGATATGATTATCTGGTTATAAATGATGATCTGAATGCCTGTGTGGAGGAGATGCACTCCATTATTCAGGGAGAACACAGAAGAAGCTTCCGGAACCAGGCATTTATGAAGTCCATGAAAGAAGACCTGGAAAGACTGAAAGAACAGCAGAGTTGAACCGGGATGCCGTAACGGAACGGCAGAACCGGGAAAATTGAAGCAGATCAAGGAGAATTGAAAGGAGAAGATTTGATATGCTGCATCCGTCATATACTGATTTGATGAAAGTGGTTAACAAAGACGTGGAAGAGGGAGATTCAAAGGTTGTAAACAGCCGGTATTCCATCGTTATGGCCACATCGAAACGTGCAAGACAGCTGATCGCAGGGGATCTTCCGCTGGTTGACGCAAAGCCGGGAGAGAAACCGCTTTCCATCGCGATTGAGGAGCTCAACGAGGGAAAATTAAAGATCCTGGCTGAGAGTGCGGAAGAAGAAGAGTAAGATGAAAACAGGGCAGATGCACGTGTGGTATCTGCCTTTTTTCTGACAGCCGAAGCAGCGGGCGGAAGCTCCGCCAGTACAGGCTGCCACATGCAGAAAAAAATGTAACAGAAACAGACCGGAGGATACTATATGAAGATACTGTTTATCTCTCTTGGCTGCGACAAGAACCTGGTGGACACGGAAGTGATGCTGGGGCTTCTCGCTTCCCGGGGGTACGAGATGACGGATAATGAGGAAGAGGCGGACATTGTCGTTATTAACACCTGCTGCTTCATCCATGATGCCAAGGAGGAGAGTATCCAGAACATTCTGGAAATGGCGGAACTGAAAAAGGAAGGCAGGATCAAGGCTCTCATTGTGACGGGATGTCTGGCTCAGAGGTACCGCCAGGAGATTCTCGATGAGATCCCGGAGGTGGATGAGGTACTGGGAACCACTGCCTATGACCGGATTCTGGATGCGGTGGATGAGGCGCTTTCAGGCAGTCATTCGGTGATCCTCTCCGACCTTAATGCACTGCCGCTTCCGGACACAAAGCGGCTTGTCACAACTGGTGGACACTTTGCCTATCTGAAGATCGCGGAAGGGTGCGACAAACACTGTACTTACTGTGTTATCCCGAAGATCCGTGGGGAGTTCAGAAGTGTCCCCATGGAACGGCTGGTCAGGGAGGCGCAGGAGCTGGCGGATCAGGGCGTAAAAGAGCTGATTCTGGTGGCCCAGGAGACAACTCTGTACGGAAAAGATCTTTACGGAGAAAAATCACTTCATACACTTTTGAAGGAACTCTGTAAAATCAGCGGGCTTCGGTGGATCCGGATTCTCTACTGCTATCCGGAGGAGATCTATGACGAACTGATTCAGGTCATGAAAGAAGAACCGAAAATCTGCCATTATCTGGATCTTCCGATTCAGCATGCAAGTGACGGTATCTTAAAGCGGATGGGAAGAAGGACATCCAGACAGGAACTGGTGGATATCATCGGAAAGCTGCGTCAGGAGATTCCGGATATCTGTCTCAGGACCACGCTGATCACCGGATTTCCGGGAGAGACGCAGGAACAGCACGAGGAACTGATGAATTTTATTGATGAGATGGAGTTCGACCGACTTGGCGTATTTACCTATTCCCCGGAGGAGGGGACTCCGGCAGCTGAGATGCCGGATCAGATAGATGAGGAGATTAAGCTGGATCGTCAGGCAGAACTGATGGAACTGCAGCAGGAGATTGCGTTTGACAATGCCCAGGATATGGTAGGACGGGAAGTCCTTGTGATGGTGGAAGGAAAAGTGGCGGACGAGAACGCGTATGTGGGACGGACCTATCGGGATGCCCCGAATGTGGACGGACTGATCTTTATTAATACGGACGAGGAACTGCTCTCCGGCGATTTTGCCAGAGTAAAGGTGACGGGAGCCGTGGACTATGATCTGATAGGAGAATTATTATGAATTTACCAAACAAACTGACCGTACTTCGGGTTATTATGGTACCTTTTTTCGTGTTTTTCATGCTTACTGATGTGGGGGGCGCCGCGAACAAGTGGATCGCCCTGGCGCTTTTTGTCATCGCCAGTCTTACGGATATGCTGGATGGGAAAATTGCCAGAAAATATAATCTGGTGACGAATTTCGCAAAATTTATGGATCCTTTGGCGGACAAGCTGCTTGTCTGCTCCGCCATGATCTGTCTGATCCCGGCCGGCAAACTGGACGCTGCCATAGTGATTGTGATCATTGCGAGAGAGTTTATTATCAGTGGTTTCCGTCTGGTAGCTTCTGACAATGGAATTGTGATCGCCGCAAGTTACTGGGGCAAATTTAAAACTGTTTTCCAGATGGCGATGATCATTGTGCTGATCGCCGATTTCGGCGGTGTGTTCGATCTGATCGGAACGATCCTGATCTGGGTGGCGGTAGCGCTCACCATTATCTCTCTGATCGACTATGTGTGGAAGAATCGTCAGGTGCTTACAAAGGGCGGCATGTAGAGCAGTCTGTATAGGAGACGGCATAAGGGAAAGACTAGAGGAAGAGACTGGATATAAGGAGGAAGACTTAATGTACCCTGAATGGTATCTGAAAGAAAAAACAGCTTCTGAGAAGAGCCTGGAGGAAGAAGCGGCAGAGCTTCTGGCAAAGAAAAAGATGACGGTTACCACGGCGGAATCCTGTACCGGCGGTCTGATTGCCGGGACGATTATCAATGTGGCCGGTGCTTCGGAAGTGATCAATGAAGGGTATGTGACATACTCAAACGAGGCGAAGGAAC
>CALWBC010000072.1 GCA_944375755.1 uncultured Mediterraneibacter sp.
GACATCGATCCGAAACAGCTGGAAGATGTGCAGGAGGGGCTGAAAAGATATGCCTCCAATGAGGAACTGATCAATGATCCGGACGTTCAGGTTGTACTGATTGCTGCGAACAATAATCAGCATCACGATCTGGTGATCCAGGCAGCGAGAGCGGGCAAGGATATCATCTGTGAGAAACCGGTGGCAATGAGCCTGGAGGAACTGGATGATATGGTTCGCGTGACAAAAGAGTGCGGCGTGAAGTTTACCGTTCACCACCAGCGCAGATTTGATCCGGATTTCCGGACAGCAAAGGCGGTTTACGACTCAGGCACACTGGGAGACGTCTACACGATCCAGAGCAAACTCTACGGATTTAACGGAAATATGCATGACTGGCATGTGTATATCGCTGAGGGCGGTGGAATGCTTTATGACTGGGGCGTTCATCTGCTGGATCAGATGCTCTGGATGATGCCGGGCGCAAAGATCAAGAGTGTGTTCGCGGATATCCGTAATGTGATCAATTTCGAGGTGGACGACTACTTCAAGATCCTGATGCGGTTTGACAACAATATCACCGCGGAGGTGGAGCTTGGAACTTATTTCCTGACAGATAAAGTGCATGACAAATGGTTTGAGCGTCACTGGTTCCTGGGAGGAAACAAAGGAAGCGCATACATAGACGGTTTCGGACCGGAAGGAAAGATCGTACGGACAGACGGACTTCTTCAGAATGTGGGCGGTCAGCGCACGATGACCGCGGCAGGCCCTACCCGTTCCTTTGGACCGCCGCCGGAAGGAAAGATCTTGACGGAGCCTCTTCCGGAAGTCAATACGTGTCATCAGAACTATTTTGAGAACTACATCCGGGCATATCACGGGGAGGAAGACTTCCTTGTGAAGATTCCGGAGACGAGAAGAGTTCTGGCGCTGATGGATGCGGTGAGAGAGTCCGGAAGGACAGGAAAGTCCATTGATTTTGAAGATTAATACAGGTGAATGTTTTATCATTCAATAAGAGAACAGAGGCTGCATAGTTTTTATGAGCAGCCTCTGTTCTTTTACCTGTTAAATGTTTCTGTATATTGGTGGGATCCGGAACCTGTGTGGAATCTTTTCCCGCCGGGCAGGATGATTTCGGCGGTAGTGTTGACCGGGACAGACACCTGGATCGTGAAAATATCCCCTTCTTTATGCCACCATACTGAGATTATCCCGTATGGTGTATCCAGATCAGCCGATACCTCTGTCAGATCACCGCAGGGGTAAGGTTGCACCCGGAAGGTTTTGTAACCTGCGTCAACAGGCATGATACCTGCGAGATACTCATAAAACCAGTCGTCAATCGTGCCAAAATAGAAATGATCCAGAGATCGGGTGTCTGTGTCCCATGTTTCCCAGCAGGTTGTAGCCCCTTTGCTCAGCCAGTATCCCCAGCTTGGGAAGTCAGTCCGGTTTACAATTTCAAAAGCTGTTTCAGCCTGTCCGAAGCGGGTCAGAACAGGAGCGAGAAATTTCAGCCCCATGCAGCCGGTAGACAGGTGACCGCCGTCTTTTGTATGGATATTTTCAGCAAGAGCACGGGTGGCTGCTTTTGCTTTTTCGTCAGGGATAATGCCGAAGGCAAGCGAAAGTACAGTTGGCGTCTGACGAAAGCCGCAGGGGATTTCCGTGTGATACAGCATGGTATTTTCATCAAAAAAACGCTGGTTGACGGTACTGCGTATCTCAGCCGCTTTTTTGCCGAAACGGATTGCGTCAGATTGGTTCTGCAGCACGGAAGCCGCCTGTTCCATCAGTTTCAGTATCCGATATACATAGCAGGTTGCGCTGAATACGGAACCTTCCGGAGGACATGAGCCTGCCGGTGAATTCCAGTCCCCATAGTGAATGTCGGAGCTGAGACCGTCCTGCAGGCGATCCGCTTCATAGTCAGCGTAGCGTACCATCGCCGGATAGCATTTTCTGAGAAATATTTCATCCCCGCATTGCAGATAAAGCTGAAACGGGACGATTACCATTGCACACATATATTCCGGTGCGGGAGGGTAATAGACCGGACCGGGACAGGTATCAGGTACGGCGCCGATGCTGTTCTGGCTGTCCATGAGATCCTGTGCGTATTTTCGGAAAAATGTATCCGCATCAAGATTCAGGAGAGCAGTGCTGCAGATGGCCTGTGTATCTCCGGTCCAGCCCCGTTTTTCATAAACGGGAGTGTCTGTCGGGATACTGTGAAAGTTGTTAAGTATCGTGGGCGTTACAAGTCCGTGTATCTGGTTGAAAAGGCTGTTGGAGCAATGGAAATGTCCGGCTGTTTTCAGATCGTTGTGAAAAACCTGCCCTGTAATATCTATTACATGGGAAGGACCGTGGATTTCAACATACCGGTATCCTTTATAGGAAAATTTCGGAGCCCAGACTTCTTCACCACCCCGGCAGATATAGATATCGGTCTGCGCCGGTTCCCAGAACTGTCCGCAGTTCTGTTCTATATCGATCCGGCCGTTTTCCAGAAGCCGCTCGCCGTAAGTTAGTCTTATTCTTGTGCCGGAATCTTCCTTTACGTGAATCTGTACCCGACCGGAGGTTACCTTTCCAAAATCATAAACAAAAATATGCCCTTCTGGGGAGCTGATACTGACAGGCGTAAGTTCTTCCGTAACGCGGATAGGCGGAGTAACGGCAGCGCGCAGCGCACCTTCTGGCGCTTTCATTATCCGGGCAAAATCCCAATGTGCATCATGATATCCCGGCAGATTCCATCCGGTTGGTAGCAGTCTTGCGTCATATTTTTCCCCGTACCAGACACTGTCGTCCAGGGTCGGACCATAAATGGTTTTCCAGCTGTCATCGCTTACTACTGTCAGTACATTTCTGTCAGATAAAATAATGACAAGCTGTAGCAGAAGTTTTGGTTCATCCTGTTCTTTCATGATTCCGATCCAGTCCTTGAAGTAACTGTAATATCCCCGTCCAAGTTCAACTCCGAGACAGTTCTTTCCGGGATGCAGCAGATCGGTGACGTCCCATGTGTTGTAGTATACAGTTTTGTCGTATTGAGAGTATTCCGTGCACAGCAAGGCGTCAGTGGCGGGGATGCCGTTTATAGTGCAGTCTCCATAACCAAGGCCACAGATATAAAGTCTTGCGCGGTCGAAGGCTTCCGGCAGATCGAATTCTCTGCGGAGCAGAGGCGCTGTCCCGCGGCGTCTGGGGCAGCCCCAGGGCTCGTCTCCGTATGTTCCCGCAATTTCTGCATGAAAATCTCCGTTTTGTTTTCGCACGATCCAGTCTCTTCCGGTTTCATAGGACTGGCAGCCGTCTCTGCTGTATACTCGCAACCGTCCGATTGCGGATATCCTGCAGGTTGGGTCTGAGGTAACGCGGAAACACAGCTCATTTTCACCCGGAATCAGATACTCGGTCAGATCCGCATAGCGGATCGGAGAAGAGCCGTCCTGTTTCCATTCTCTGTTTATTTTCCGGTATAGGATACCATTGCAGAAGAGTTCCCAGCGGTCAAAGGCAGTGCCGTCAAAAACCGCCTGCTGCACTTGGTCCGTAACGGAAAATTTCAGACAAAAGTCAACAGTTTCACAGGGACCGGAAGAGGCGGTGATCCAATACAGACCTTCCAGAGGATTACAGGTTCCAGTACCGCCGATCCACTTTCCGGTCCAGTCGGATGACTTTAGAAACCCTGTTTCAAAATAAGCTTTTTCACTCCAGGAGGAAGATTTTCCGTTATGATCCCATACCATAACCCGCCAGCAATACCGGCTTATGGATTGCAACGGTGTTCCCTCATATTGGATCTGAAGTTGACGGTTTGAAACCACTTTTCCGCTGTCCCATACGGTTTTATGCTGTTCGTCAGTTACCATAATACGGTATGCGCTCTGATAAGTATCCGGATGAGAGGATATCAGTTTCCATTGAAAACAGGGAGAAGGTGTATCAATCCCGATGGGATCTGTGAAAGATTCGGTTTTAAGGGAAGTTGGACATATACTTTTAAAAATGGTTGTTTTATTCATCTGGTTCCTCCTTATTCCAGTTCTCTTCTGTGACGGCATTTGCGCGGGCGAGCCAGGCTCCCATATTAAGAGCCAGAAGATTCCAGTTTTGAAATCCGGAATTGATGACAGGTTCGCCGGTTTCAGGATGATAATATTCGTGCATCTCGCCACAGGATTTTATATCGTGGCTGAAAAGGGAGACAGTCTTTGCGGCAAGCTCTTCTGCCTCTGCGGTGTATCCATATTTTATGAGGCCGCGGAATACGAAATAATTCGAAATTCCCCATACCGGCCCAAGCCAGCAGGAAGGATTATTCGTCGGTTTTATCTGATACATTTTTTCATATTTTGACAGCGTCCGAACTCCATAGGAAGCCCAGAAAGAACCGGGATCAAGCAGGTTTTCTCTGACCATGCGTTCCGCTTGGCCCCGTGTCGCTATCCCGCTCCACATGGCAAGAAAACCGGACCAGCTTCCGATGCGCTGAATAAGAAAATCCCAGTTTCTGGGCGCTCCGCAGTGGAGAAAACAGTTTTTGTCAACGGGAAGCAGATTCAGATCCACACTATAGTAAAAACCGTCTTTTTCGTCATAACAGCAGCTCCGGACCGCTTTTTTTAGCGAGTCGGCCTCCTGCCGGAAGAAGGTCACATCTCGGTTGAGATGTTCGCCCAACCAGCATATGGCGCGCAGTTCCATGTACATCATACAGTTGAGAAATATGGAGCCGGAGCTGCGCGGAGGACGGTAGAATGTACAGGGGTCGTTATCTACGCCGATTGCGTAGTCATTATTCCAGAAATACAGACCTGTGCTGTGCCTGCAGTTTCTGTAATAATACATGAAAAAATCAAGAAGTCGGTCAAACCAGGGTGCCAGCCAGCGCGGATCCCCGTCATCTATTTTCGTGATAAATGCGGCGTGCTGGGCAAGGCAGGGCTTATGGATATTCGTGTTTTCAACTGTTTTAAAATCCGGCATGGTATAGTCGGGCAGAATGACAATGGGAATTCGCCCCGCTGGGTCAATGTTGTCGAGATAATTTAGGATGCAGCCCTTTTCATAATCTGAAATGTCATCTGTTACAAACTGGCGCAGGGCAACGTCGGCCAGCCAGCTGTCCCAGTCCCAAAGGCAGTTGCTGTAACAGCTGCCGGGGACAAGAAATTTGTGCTTGAGAAGTCCCTCCGGTTCGCGGAACATTTTTATGTAATTTTTTCTGGCATAATCCAGTATCCGGTCATAATCTGCAGTTGTATTCAATGAAAATACCTCCTATTTTGGGTTTTTAGTGTCTGTCACGTGTTTTTCAGACCGTGGAACAGATGATTGCTACACGGGTAAATAAAATGTTCTGAAAAAGCCGGCGAGACATCTGCGCTCATCCGGTCTTTTTCTGGCTGCCGGGGACAGCCCCCTGCTTTTATTGTTCTGTTTTCTGTTTTACTGTCTCTTTGCAGCTGCGGTGGAACCGCGTACTTTAAGTTCCATTCCGCTCAGGAAGTAGCCCGTATTCCCGTTTTTGATATTTGAGTACAGCAGTTCGAAAGCCCTGCGGCCAAGCTCCATTTTGGATACTGCAAGTGTTGTCAGGGACGGACGCCACATTCCGGAAAATGCAATGTCATCAAATCCTATGACAGACACATCGCTGGGAACCTGCAGTCCGGCATCAATCAGCGCTGAGACAGCGCCCATTGCCATCAGATCATTGGTACAGATTACCGCGGTAAATTCTTTTCCTGATTTTATCAGTTCCTGTGCCATCGCATACCCATCTTTTATACTGGTATGGTAAGGTGGCCGGCCTTCCAACAGAAGTTCGGTTTTGCCCAGTGCATATTTTTGCATCGCGGAGAGGTAAGCGTCCAATTTTCGGTCAAATGTATGTTTCTTTCCGAATCCGCTGAGGTAGGCAATGTGTCTGTGCCCTAGCTGCTGGAGATAGGAAACAGCCATATCCATGCCAGATGCGTAGTCGTTTTCGACCGCGCTTACCCGTTTGAGATCAGCCTGCGCATTCCCGCTTACAATTACTTTAATCCCGTTATCTGTCAGGTTATACAGTTTATTCAGATCAAATTTATTAGGAACAGCGGCTACAAATACACCGTCTATTCTTCGTGCAACATAGTTGTCAAAATAGTCATTCACGTTTTTCAGGCCGGTACATATGTTTACAAAATAGCCTTTTTTGATTGCCGCATTTTCAAAGCCGACAGCAATTTCACTGAAAAAGGGATTGGTAATATCGTTGATCATCATTGACAGCTGCATTGTTTCATTTGTTGTCATGCTTCGCGCGATCAGGTCCGGCTTGTAGTTGAGCTGCCTGACCGCGGCCATAACCCGCTCCCTTGTTTTTTCCGATATGCTGCGGGAATTGTTTAACACATATGAGACAGTAGCAGTGGATACCCCGGCAAGTCTGGCTACATCTGCTCTTGTAACTTTCATATAACCTCCTTTTTTTGATGATTCAGTCCCGTTAGTGTTTTATTATAATTGATTATATATATGAATATTTCTATTTGCAAGAAAATGTTTGAATTATATTACACGAGTAAATTTATTAATATTAATTTTGGAAATTGTATTGACTTATATTGGGAAAACTGATATGATTCAAACATAAAGAGAAGAAAAATTATACAAAATATACAAATAAAAAGGGGAAAACCCCCTAATTTTTTAAATAAAAAATTTACCCGGGTAAATAAAGGGGTGATGTTATGCATGTAACACGAGCGGATGTAGCAAGAATGGCAGGGGTATCGACCGCCACTGTTTCGAATGTTCTTAACAGTAGCGGAAAGGTTAAAAAGTCTACAGCAGAAAAAGTGATGAAAGCGGTAAGGGCTTTGGACTACAGTCCTGATATGATTGCTCGATCCATGTCTACGAAGCGTAGTATGCAGCTGGGGATTGTTCTTGAGAGCCTTTCCAATCCCTTTTTTGGGGATATTGTCAAAGGGTTTGAAAACGCGGCGAATCAGAAAGACTATTTTGTAAATATATGTACAGGATTTAACAAACTAGACGAATACTTTGACAATTTTATCACTAGAAGAGTAGACGGAGTGTTCGTCGCAGCGCTTCCGTATAAATTCAATATGGATAGAATCTATAATCTTGTGGATAAAGGGATTAAGGTTATTGTTAGCGGAAATGTGGGAGCTGATCTGGAAAAAGTCTCTTCCATAGAAAACGATTACTGTAAAGCGATGAAGGAGATTATGCAGTATCTGTATGAGCTCGGACATACGAGGATTGCTTATCTGGCAGGATTCAGAAAAAATATGCCTTATGATTTGAGAATAAAAGGCTATCTTGACATGGTACGGGAACTTGATCTCCCATGTGGAGAGGATCTTTTAATTGAAGGAAATTACCCATATACAACTGGAATGCAGGATGGTTATGAATATGCCAGAGATATCATAGCCTCGGGTAAAAAGTTTACCGCAGTTATCTGCGTTAATGATCTGGTCGCTCTGGGGGCGATTAAGGCACTGAAGGAAAACGGATATAAGGTGCCAGAGGATGTCTCAGTAGTTGGGTTTGACGGCATTGAATTTGGGAAATACTGGGAACCTGAACTTACTACCATGTCGCTTGACAAAATCCGTTTTGGAGAAAAGGCTTTCGAGATACTATACGGCGATATGGCAGGGAAAGGGACTGCGAGTTATGAACTGGCTGTGGAGCTCATTGTCAGAAAGTCTACTGCCAGATGTAGAGAGTAAAAGTGATAATAGCGGGATATACAACGGCGTCTTAACAGACAGCTGAATAAATGGAAAGGAGAAGAGAAGAAAAGGAACCGGTGGAACGATTACCTGAAAATGTATAGACCGTTATAAATATGTTCGGAATTCTGCAAGTAAGCGGTGGATTCTGAAAAGCCGGAATATGAACCGGTCTGCAACAATGACGACATGACGAAAAGAATAAAGAGGAGAAGTGTTATGGCAAAGTACAGAAGATTATTATCAGTACTTCTTGCAGGTACTATGATCCTGTCGGGCGGTCTGGCAGGATGTGGAAAGCAACAGGCAGCAGAAGACAATGGAGCACAACCATCGGAGGATGCAGCGTGGGATACGTCAAAGGATGACGAAATTGTATTAACCGTAATTAACAATTATTATACGGCGGGACAGAAAAAAGCAGCTGAAGAATATATGAAACTGCATCCAGAGACAAAAGTAGTTGTAGATGTTGTATCTGACAATGATGCCTATATGACGAAGATGACCACTGCATTCAGTGAAGATAAGAATAATGCACCAGATATTGTACATGGTAACTTTCTGGTCAATGCATTGACCGGAGGCAGCTGGAGCGTTGCCTTTGATAAAGACTATGTTATGGATCTTACGTCAATGCTTGACGAGGAAAATCCCTATAATGATGGACAGAAAGTTCGTGATGCATTTGAGGATGAAGATATTACGACTATGCTGAATTTGACAGGAGGATCCAGTATCGGAGCTCTTCCTTTTGACAAGATCGGGGTGGCTGTATTCTATAACAAGGATCTTTTTGAAAAAGAGGGGCTTGAAGTGCCGGAAACCTTTGAAGAGTTTGAAAAGGTTTGTGAAGATTTCAGATCAAAAGGATATGATTCACCTGTATCTGCGGGAACAGAGACCAGCTGGTTCCTGAATTCGATCGCTGATGCCGGATACCGCTCCATTGAAGAGCAGTTCCTTGTACAGCCGGGAGATGCTATTTGGGATGAAAATACAATGAAGGCAAACGAGAATTTTAAATTCGATGAGAACAACCTGAGCTGTGATAAGGATGTGGTGAACAGTGACGAAAGGATTCTTGCCTATAAACAGCAGAACGGCGTAAACACAGAGCTGAACAATACCGCATGGTCTACATTTGAGAGAATCGCGCAGTATTTCCCGCAGAACTGGGTACAGGCCGATACGAATCAGGTTATCACCGATTTCGAATCCCAGAAATCTCCGATGCTGATTCAGGGAAGCTATAATGCAGGCAAGATCGTAGCGGATATTAATATGCTGCCGGATGACCAGAAGTTTGAGTGGTCTACATTCCAGTTCCCGTCATTTGAGACAGCCCCGGAAGGATTCAGCAATCAGCTGAGAGGTCTGTATGTCCCGGGAAATACGATTTCTATTGTGCCGAAAGATGATCAGGATCATATGGAACGCGTAAAGGATTTCTATAAATATATGTATTCACCAGACGGAGCTAAAATGATCTTCGAGGAAACTCTTTCCAGCGGAAATCTGATTCAGGGACCTTGTGTAATCAAAGGAGTTACGCTTGATAAAGACCTTCAGGAAAAACTGGATGGATTTGTTGTTGAGGCGGCAGCAAAAGATTGGGATCTTCTTGATGGATTCAAACGTGTAACGACAGGAAGCATGCCGCAATTTTATGATCTTGTCAACAGATTTACAGAAGGGGAAATAACAACTTCAGAGATGCTCGACGAACTGCAGCCATTATATGAGGAATATAATAATGAAGCGATTCAGGCGGGCGGATATGATCTGGATCCGACTACAAAAGATACGGCTGCACAGTAAATTATAAAATGCTGCTTTCCATTAAAAAACAGGAACCGGTGGAACGATTACCTGAGGAAGGC
>CALWBC010000073.1 GCA_944375755.1 uncultured Mediterraneibacter sp.
AGAAAAGCCTTCGTTCTGGATGTTAGGAAAAGCCAAATGCAAGTGCCTTTGCACGAACATTTGGCTTTTTCGTTACATCCATTCGAAGCTTTGATGGAGTGGGCTCAGCATGGCGTTACAGTCTCTTCTTTTCCGGCGCCTTCCGATTAGCCGACATCGCTCCTGCTCGAATGTTCCTGTCAGAAAAATCAGAATTTAATTAATTGTCCTCTTTACGTATGTGGTATGCAGGATATGATGCGCCTTCTCGCTTCCCGGCGCACCGAGATATTCATTGTACACCCGTTTGATGGACGGATTCTCATGGGACTTCCGGATTGTCTTCGCCGCGTCATTGTCATAGAGGGCTTTGGCGCGGAGTGCTTTCACATCCTCGAAGTTACGGACATCCGCGTGTACCTGTGGCTGTCCGCCGCCGTTTACGCAGCCGCCCGGGCAGCACATGATTTCCACGAAGTGGTAGTCTGCCTCACCGGCGCGCACCTTATCCATGATTACTTTCGCATTGCTCAGTCCGGATGCCACCGCCACCTTTACATCCATGTCAGCCACGTGATAGGTGGCTTCTTTGATGCCTTCTGTTCCGCGGACTTCCGTGAACTCGACTTTCTCCAGTGTCTGTCCGGTCAGTGTCTCAACAGCGGTACGAAGAGCAGCTTCCATAACGCCGCCTGTGGCGCCGAAGATGACTCCCGCCCCGGAGGATTCTCCCAGAGGATCATCGAATCCTTCATCCGGCAGGCTGCGGAAATTGATACCAAGCTTGCGGATCAGGCGGGCAAGTTCACGGGTTGTGATCGAGATATCCACATCCGGCACGCCTGCTGCATACTGGTCATCTCTCTGGAGCTCGAATTTCTTCGCCGTACACGGCATCACGCTGACGCAGACGATATCTTCCGGCGCGATTCCCATCTTCTCCGCATAGTAGGTCTTGGTAATGGCTCCGAACATCTGCTGCGGCGATTTACAGCTGGACAGATGAGCCAGCTGATCCGGATAATAATGCTCGCAGTATTTGATCCATCCCGGCGAACAGGAGGTCATCATCGGAAGAACGCCTCCGTTCTGTACACGGTCAATAAACTCATGAGCCTCTTCCATGATCGTCAGATCCGCACTGAAGTCTGTATCAAATACCTTGTCGAATCCGATTCTTCTCAGGGCTGCCGCCATCTTTCCTTCCACGTCGGTTCCCATGGGATAACCGAACTCTTCGCCGAGAGCGGCACGCACGGACGGAGCCGGCTGTACAACCACGTGTTTTGTCTCATCGGCAATTGCTTCCAGCACATCGTCTATATTGCACTTCTCATAGAGCGCGCCTGTCGGACAGGCTGCGATACACTGACCGCATGATACACAGCTTGTATCTCCAAGTCCCATCTCAAAAGCTGATCCGATAAATGTGGCAAATCCTCTGTTGTTCGGACCGATCACTCCCACGGTCTGGACTTTCTCGCACACTGCCGAACATCTCCGGCAGAGGATACATTTGTTATTGTCACGCACCATATGAATGGCGCTCTCATCCAGCTCATAATGATTCATCTCACCCGCGAAATGATCTTCATCCGTCACACCCAGCTCCTGGCAGAGTTCCTGCAGTTCGCAGTGTCCGCTTCTCACGCAGGAGAGACACTTCTTATCATGGTTTGAGAGAAGAAGTTCCAGTGTTCTTCTTCTGGCATCAAGAAGTCTCTGGGTATTGGTCTGCACTTCCATGCCTTCCGACACCGGATACACACAGGAAGCCACCAGGCTCTTCGCGCCTTTTACTTCCACCACGCACATGCGGCAGGCGCCGATCTCATTGATATCTTTTAAGTAGCACAGCGTCGGGATTCGGATTCCGGCAGCATGGGCTGCCTCAAGGATTGTAGAGCCCGCCGGCGCGGTTACATTCAAGCCGTTAATTTTTAAATTCACATTTTCCATTCTCTCTACCCTCCTTATTCTTTATAGATCGCTCCAAAGCGGCATTTTTCCATACAAGCTCCGCACTTCAGACATTTCTCCGGGTTGATCATATGCACTTCTTTTACCTTGCCGATAATCGCGTCTGCCGGACAGGTTCTCGCACAGAGCGTACATCCCTTACACTTATCCGGATCAATCTTGTACTGCAGAAGATCCTTACAGACTCCCGCCGGACATTTCTTATCCACGATATGGGCGATATATTCATCCCTGAAATACCGAAGAGTAGACAGTACCGGATTTGGCGCCGTCTGTCCCAGTGCACAAAGAGAATTTTCTTTCAGGTGGTAGCAGAGCTCTTCCAGCTTATCCAGATCTTCCATAGTCGCCTGGCCTTTTGTAATCTTATCCAGAATCTCCAGCATACGTCTTGTTCCGATCCGGCACGGTGTACATTTTCCACAGGACTCATCCACAGTAAATTCGAGGAAGAATTTTGCAATATCCACCATACAGGTATCCTCATCCATTACGATCAGTCCGCCGGATCCCATCATGGAGCCGATCGCCGTCAGATTGTCATAGTCAATCGGCACGTCAAAATGTTCTGCCGGGATACATCCGCCGGACGGTCCGCCGGTCTGGGCTGCCTTGAATTTCTTGCCGTTCGGCACTCCTCCGCCGATCTCTTCCACGATCTCTCTGAGGGTGGTTCCCATGGGAATCTCCACAAGACCTGTGTTGTGGATCTTTCCGCCGAGAGCGAACACTTTCGTTCCCTTTGATTTTTCCGTTCCCATAGACGCGAACCATTCCGGTCCGTTCACGATGATCTGGGGAATATTCGCATAAGTCTCCACGTTATTTAAGATGGTCGGCTTCTGGAACAGACCTTTGAGAGCCGGATAAGGCGGACGCGGACGCGGCTCGCCTCTGTTTCCTTCGATGGAAGTCATAAGAGCCGTCTCTTCGCCGCAGACAAACGCGCCGGCTCCGAGACGGAGCTCGATATCAAAATCAAATCCGCTGTCAAAAATATTTTTACCGAGCAGACCGTATTCTCTTGCCTGATTAATCGCAATCTCCAGACGCTTTACAGCAATCGGATACTCCGCGCGCACATAGATATATCCCTGGGAAGCGCCGATTGCATATCCGGCAATCGCCATGGCCTCCAGCACTGCATGGGGATCTCCTTCCAGAATGGAACGGTCCATGAACGCGCCCGGGTCACCTTCGTCCGCGTTGCAGCAGACATATTTCTGATCCGCCTCGTTGGCTGCCGCGAATTTCCATTTCAGACCTGTGGGGAATCCGGCTCCGCCTCTTCCTCTCAGACCGCTGTCCAGAAGAATCTGGATCACATCCTCCGGTTTCTTCTCCGTGAGCACAGTTCCCAGCGCTTCATAGCCGCCTGTTCCGATGTATTCATCAATATTTTCCGGATTGATCACACCGCAGTTGCGCAGGGCAACTCTGTGCTGTTTCTTATAGAAATTCGTCTCGTTAAGGGGGATGATTTTATCCGTCTTGGTTGTCTCATCGTAGAGAAGTCTTGTGACAACTCTTCCCTTTAACAGATGCTCCGATACGATCTCCGGAATATCATCTTCCTGAACCATGGAATAGAACGTTCCCTCCGGGTATACGATCATAATCGGTCCCAGAGCACACAGACCGAAACACCCGGTCTTTACTACGCCGACTTCCTCGGACAGCCCGTTCGCCGCGATTTCTTTTTCCAGTCTCTCCCTGATTCTCTGGCTTCCGGAGGATGTACATCCGGTTCCGCCACAGACAAGTACATGTGAACGATACATAAGCCTTTATCCTCCTTTTCTTATTTTGCGTTATTCTGCGCCGCGCTCAGTGTGTATTTTGTAACAACCTGACCGCCCAGCAGGTGAATACGCAGAACCTCCAGAGCTTTTTCGGGAGTCATCTTCACATAAGTCACCTTTTCCTTTCCCGGCTCCATCACTTCAACGATCGGTTCATACTGGCACAACCCGATACATCCGGTCTGCGTCACACTGATCTTCTCGCTCAAGTTCTGTTCCTGCACCGCATCGGAAAGTGCGGTCAGAACCGGTCTTGCACCGCTTGCGATTCCGCAGGTAGCCATTCCTACGACAACGCGGATCTGATTCTCATTCTCCGCGCGCACTCCGACTTTTCCCTGCATCTTCGCTCTGATCGCGCGTAATTCTTCAAGAGATTTCATATAATTCCTCCGTTTCTGTTATTTATTTTCCAAACTTCATACAGATCATGCATCCGAATCCGTCTGACGGACTCCCGCACACAAATCTGCCTTTCATCCAGATTTCAGATATCGGCTCCTCCGTCCGTTTCCAGTCTGTTTGTCTCGAGATATTCCTTAATAAACACGGAGACTTCTGGTTCGGAAAATGAAATGTCATGTCCGAGCAGTTCTCTCATCTCTCTTGTATCCAGGACAAACTGCTTTTCTCCGTATTTATATGTATAGACGAAATCAATATCGCTGTTAAAGACAACCAGCGTGTAAATCGTGGAACTGATATCCCCAAGCGGCATCCTGTCGATATGCGACAGTCCGAACACCGCCTCCACTACTGTCCCTTTTCCTGTTTCTGAATCAATCCGGAAACTGCCTCCCGTACTCTCCGCCGCCTGCTTGAAAAAGGGAACTCCAAGCCCAACTTTTCTCGTAGTACGCGTGGTAAAAAACGGATCCTGTACCTGCTGTACCTGCTCCTTTGTCATGCCGCAGCCGTTATCTTCTATGATAACTGTTATACTGTCCGCATCTGGCTGTACGGAAACCGTGATCTCGATGAGAGAGGCGCCCGCCCTTACAGAATTCTCGGCAACATCCAGAATATTCAGAGAGATTTCCGGCATCATAACTTACTCATACTTTGCCAGTATGCCGTCAATATCATCCACTGTAAGACGTCCGTAAACCTCATCGTTGACCATCATAACCGGCGCAAGTCCGCACGCGCCCACGCAGCGGCACGCATCCAGTGAGAATTTTCCGTCCGGCGTACACTCTCCGCCTACAATCCCCAGTTTCTCCATAAGGGCATTGTAGATATCCCCGGAGCCTTTTACATAGCATGCCGTGCCAAGACAGACGGAAATCCGGTATTTCCCTTTCGGACTCAGCGTAAACTGCGAATAAAAAGTCGCAACGCCATAGATCTTTTCCATCGGAATTCCTGTCTCGTCCGAGATCATCTTCTGAACTTCCATCGGAAGATAACCATATATATCCTGTGCCTTCTGCAGGATCGGCATAAGGGCACCTTTTTCATCTTTGAGCTCGGCGATTACTTTCATGAGTGCCTCTTCCTGTTCCTTTGTCCCGGAAAATGGAACTGTTCCTTTCTTCTCTGCCATTCTTCAACCTCCATTTCTTAAAAGTCCATTTATACCATGATATCACAAATATGTCTAAAACACTACTTCTTTTCTTCCGACATTTGTATATTATCACAACGCCTTGTCTGCATTTATATAAAAACACACAAACTTTACTTTTATATCTGCAATTTTTCATTTAAAAGAGCGGCACAGCAATTTTTCTGCCATGCCGCTCATTTCCGTCATTATTTGACATTATTACCGCAGAACCGTGTTATCTCACTGCATTTTATAATGATTTTCAACCAAATCCGGATCATAAAAAATCTTGTCTTTTTCCAAAAGTCTTATTCCCCCTTCTCCGACATGAACCAGATTAAGAGAACAGTTTGGCGGTACATCCCCCTGCCAGAAATCCGCCGGATTATCATACAGATGGTTCAGGATCCCCCTGACAGCGCATCCATGTGTTACGATCAGAATTCGTTTCTGCGCGTTCTCTGGTCTTCCTGTAATATCTTCCAGAAAAGCTTTCCCCCTGTCACAGACCTGCCGGACTGTTTCGCCGCCCGGCGCTCCTGGAAATTGAAACGGATCTGTATAGAAAAGGTTATATGTCTCCCTGTATCCCGCAACATCCAGTTCATCTGCCGTCATTCCGTCCCATTCTCCCCATTCAATCTCCCGTATTCTGTTATCACGGTATGTCGGAATCTTCCTTCCGCGAAGAATAAATTCTGCCGTCTGGATGGTTCTGATAAACGGGCTGAGAATTAAAGTGTCAAAGAGAACATCTTTCAGCGCTTCTCCTGTGAGTTTTGCAAGCATTTTTCCTTTTTCATTCAACGGAATATCGCTCTCTCCCTGCAGTTTTCCGGCGGTATTCCATTCCGTTTCTCCATGTCTGATAAAATACAGCAGCATGACTTTTCCTCCGGTTTTCTGTTATTTTGATCCCATAAACTCCTCTGCCACATGCATGGATGTTTTCATATTTGTTCCATCTGCAATTCCCTGTCCGGCAATATCAAACGCTGTTCCATGATCTACAGAGGTTCTTATAATCGGAAGTCCGATCGTACAGTTTACACAGTCGCTCATATGCTGGAGCTTCGCTGCTATATGTCCCTGATCATGATACATGGCAATCACGCCGTCATAGATTCCGGAAAGAGCTTTGCTGAATACAGTATCAGGCGGTATCGGTCCTGTTACGTTTATGCCTTCTTTCTTCGCATCTTCCACAGCCGGAATAATCTCATCGATCTCTTCTGTACCGAACAGACCATGTTCCCCTGCATGCGGATTCAATCCTGCCACCGCCAGATACGGATGTTCCATGCCGGTTTTCTTCAGAGCTGTATTCATCAGACGAATACAGGTAAGGACCCGTTCTCTGGTAGCGCGGTCACAAGCTTCCCGAAGAGAACAGTGCGTGGAAACATGCATAATCTTCAACGGCCCGTAAAACATCATTGCATAATCCTTTGTCCCTGTCAGCGTCGCGAATATTTCCGTATGTCCGTCATAATTATGGCCTCCCATATGAAGAGCTTCCTTGTTCAGCGGTCCGGTAACCACCGCCTCAATTTTACCTGCAAGCGCATCTTCAATCGAACGCGCTATGTATTGATATGCAGCATCCCCGCATTTTGCAGACAATGCTCCGATCTGATACTGATCCATTGTAAGATGAACCGGATCGATCACATTGATGCAGCCTTCTTTATATTCACTGACATCTTCAATTTCACAGAAAGAACATCCCAATCCCAACTGAGCATTGTATTTTTCCATAATGTCAGCAGCTCCGTACACAACATATTTCTCTTTAAATTCACTGGCATCCGCAAGTGCTTTCACTACAATTTCCGGACCTACGCCGGCCGGATCTCCCATTGTAATACCAATCATTTTCATCAGATCTGATCCTCCCTACTGTTTAAAAAACTTTATTGCGTCTGCGATTGTATCCTGCGTTCCTATGGAACCGCCTTTTACGATGCACGGCAGTCCCGGAATATCTCCTCCTTCCAGCTCAATCAGAGCAACAATCGGAAATACTTCCTTTACAAGACGGGCTCCTCGGGCATGATTATGATCATGAACGCTGATCGCCGTATCTCCTCCGGTCAGAATACATCCGCTGACTTTCACCTCTTTCAGAACAGCCGCTGACAGTTCTCCCAGCTTTTCCTGCGTAAACTGCGCAACCATCTGCCTGCTCATTCCTTTTTTCTTTCCTGCATCTACTGCTTCCAGATAATCCTCATGTTCTTTTGCGCTTACAATCAGAACATCCTGTCCCAGCTTCAGCCTTTCTATCGCTTCATCCGCCGTCTTTTCAAGATTTTCTCCCCGGATCAGTTCCGCCACATTCATCTCGACAAGCTTTGCGCCTGCTTCCACTGCCATACGCACTTGTGTTCGTGAAGTCTCACTGATACTGCCGACAATTCCAAGAACCGGAGCCTTGTAATTTAATTCCGAGAAAAGTGCGTTTGCCATTCCTGCCGATCCTGTCCAGAGAACTTTTTTCTTCTGATCTAAAATAAAACGTACAACTGTAGTCAAATCCTGATTTTCCAGAACATCAAATGTAATAAACCTGCTTCCGTCAAGTTTCAGATCCTGGTTTCTTATCTGAGCAAGAGTAAAATACTGCACATTTTCCTGCATTTCCTCTTCCAGCAGAATCTTCAGATTATCCTGTTGTACAAGGCAGAGCGGATCCCTCATAATTTCCGTTTCACAGATACGCACGCCGTTCATCATCAAAATCCCATCCACTACGGTTCGGTTTGAATCCGGATTGGCAGGATTAAACACAACGAGATCCGGCTGAAGCACCTCAATAGCCGCCTGAAGTTCTGCTCTGATATTTCCTCTCAGCGTTGAATCAATTTTCTTATAATGATGCTCATAGGAATATCCACAGATGCCTTCATAGATTGCCTTTACTTTCCTGTACGCATCTTCCGCCGGAATATTTCTCGATTCAGAATCGATCACATAAGATTTTTCCGGATTGATGCTTTCCGTATTAAATGCGATATGCGCCTCAATTCCATTTTTGGACATCTGTACACCAGCATCTCCTGCACCTGTAAAATCGTCTGCTACCATTAAAAATCTAGTCATACCTTTTCCTCCCTTTTTACGCAGGTTACTGCTTCGGGAATTTGGGACATCCAAATTTTCTTGCCCACCAGCCTACAATAAATGGTACGATCAATGCAGAAAGTACGGTAGACGCAGCCACCTGAATTGTAGCCGTAGCTACAAAGGGTTCCCACATTGCGTCAGCTGTAGCAATCACAGCCGGAACGGCGACTGCATTTCCTGCCGTTGTAGCGACTGCCCAGCCTGCATATCCCGGCCTTCTTCCGATCAGCCGGTCGCACAGACAAATGAATGCTCCGCCTACGAAAATTGTCATCATGGCCAGTACGACTCCGGACAGACCGCCTTCAAGTACATTTGCAAGATCAATTCCCGCTCCCAGAGAAAATCCGATAATCGGAATAATTACATCGCCCGCAGGTCCGAAAAATTCAGTCACTCTGTGATCCAGATTCCCGAGAAGCATACCTGCCAGAACCGGTACAAGCGCTGCTACAAGACTCATAATCGGAATATCCGCAAGACCGGACGCTCCCAGTGCCACCAGCGTCAGAAACGGACCGTCATTAATCGCAAGAATCGGCATGCATGCACAGTCCACATCGTCCCCATACGTCTGCATTAATGCATAGTAAATACTTCCATTGCTGTTTGTAACCGCACAGATCACCGCCATACTCGAAATACCAAGAAATCCGGCAGGTCCGAAAAACTTTCCGATCAATATACCAAGCAGCGCGCCAATAGCAAATTTAGCGAGCAGGAGCAGACCTCCCCGTTTTATTACCGCCGGCATTTCACGAATCTGAAGCTTTGTCCCCATACAGAACAGAAGAATTCCCAGCGCAGTATTCGAACCTGCACTTGAAAATGTTGCCGTTGTAATTCCGCCAATCTGGAGTACTCCAGGAATAAACGTATTAATCAGACATCCCAGTACCAATGGCACAACCATCATACCTGCAGGGATTCTCTTTAAAAAACTCATTATCACGACCCTACACCTCCATAGTCAATCTTTTTTACGAATAGCCGGCTATTTTCTGTCTTTTATTTTATAATCGGCAATATTTTTTTCATAGTCTGAAAATTTTTTCGCTATGGACTAGAGCGAAAGTCTTTCCCGTGCTAAGAACTTATTTGTTATCTGCCGCCAGATCCAGGATGCCCGCCCCAAGATTACTGTCAATGATCAACGTATCAATCAGCCCGCCCCTCACCGCAGATAAAACTGCAAAGGCCTTATCTTCGCCGGAAGCCAGCGTAATCTTTTCATCAATGCTGCGGAACTTTTCGAAATCTATGGATAACGTCCGATCTTTCAGCGAGGTATCGCATTCCATTCCGTTTCTGTCAAAAAAGCGGATTGCAATATCTCCGACAACCCCCTTTGCCTTCAGCTCTTTTAGATCTTCCGGCGGCAGATAATCCGGCCTTGCCAGTACAGTCGTCGTTTTGGGATAAAAGACCCCTATCCCATTTACGGCAATATTTACCTTGTCAAACATTTGATATACATCGGCAATATTCTTTTCCTGTTTCAGAAGTTCAACTGTTTCTTTTGACCTCATGAGCGTATGTGTGAGAAGCGTATGTTTCCTGCCCGAAAACGCCTTTGCAATCCGGTCCACCAGCGTCCTCACATCCCATTCCGGCACACTGTTTGCAAGACTGCCGTGCAGACTGACGAATTCCGCTTCCACCTTTTGTGCGGGATTAAGATAATTGATCATCTGATAAACTGTACTTCCCCAGGTAAACCCGACCACATCTCCGCTTTTTATTGTCCGCTGAAGATATCTGGCTGCTTCCAGAGCCACAAGTTTCTTAACGTTTTCCGGATCTTCCCTCATGTCAGTTTCATTTTCCAGACTGACTGCCGGAGCGATGATTACCTGTTTCACATTGAGTCTTTCTTTCAGTTCTTTCTCCATTTCCACACATTTCACCAGCGGATCCCGGATTACAAATTCAATAATCTTTTCTTCCTTTGCCTTTTTCAGAAGACGTGAAACTGTGGTAACGGAAATCCCAAGTTCTTCGGCGATCTCTCCCTGAGGCTTTTCGCAGATATAGTAAAGATACGCTGTTTTCAATACAAGAAATGTTGACTGATCATACTTGTTCGTTTTCATTTTCCCCTCCGATTCATTTTTGACATCATATACTTCCGAACAGAAATGCCTCGCCGGCATTTCCAGGGCTCCTATTTATTAATCATATTCCTGTCTGATAATATTTTCAACCATAAAAATTTTTTCATTTTTTTGATTTTTGAATTAACATATCTGTTTTTCAATTTACGGTATGAAAATATTTTCAGTGTTGTAATTTTTTTCTCCTGTCGATATAGTAAGGGCAGAAAGAGAGATCGACAAAACGTTCTACTCAAAAAAATAATTCAGGAGGGAAACATTATGATCAAACAAAACAGATTTTACAATCCACTTTTAAACCCGCTGTACGAGGGCTGTGACATGGACGATCTCTGTGTTGCAACTTATCTGATCGGCGCGGCTAAAGAAGAAGGCGCCATTCTTAAAGCTGTAAGTATCGGCATCGAGCAGACGACAGGTTCCTGGGTTGATGTACCGGCTGAAACAGATGAAATGCGTGCAAAATACTGCTCCAAAATCATTGGCGTATATGAAGTACCGAACTATGAGAATCAGACAAATGTGAATCTCGATGTTGCTCCGGACGGACTTCGTTTCTACGTTATCCGCATCGGTTATCCTGTTGCAAACATTGAAAATAACATTCCGCTGTTAATCGGATCCATCGCAGGCAATATCATGTCAATGCCATATTTGAAACTGCTTGACATTGACTTTCCGAAAAAATTTGTCGACGCCTTCCAGGGACCCAAATACGGCCTTGAAGGGATCCGCGACATCCTCAATGTTTACGAACGTCCGCTGTTAAACAACATGATCAAACCCTGCACCGGCTATACTCCGGAAGTGGGCGAGAAACTGTTCTTTGAGGCTGCTGCCGGCGGAGTGGATATTATCAAAGACGACGAACTGATCGGCGGAACACGCGAGTTCAACGATCTGGCTGAACGTGTAAAAAGAAATATGGACGCGGTAGAGCGTG
>CALWBC010000074.1 GCA_944375755.1 uncultured Mediterraneibacter sp.
GTTATGCGCGTTTAAGATGCCGTATTCCATCGTGTTCTTCGCAGCTTCTTCCGTGGAAAGCGGAACCTGTACATTTCCTGTATCTTCCCCTATCTCGGTGCCGTTTAAGAGATAGTCTCCGTTGTCATATAATTTAATCATGTGACGCCTCCTCTGTTTTATTTATGGTATCGTGTGCTGTCCGTGGCTCTGTACTCACGACAGAACTAAAAATATTTTACCATATTTCAACGAATGAGTAAAATGTAATTTGCACACAGCATTCTACCAAAAAACCGGAGGGGTGCTTAACGCACGTTCCCTCCGGCAGGACGGTTTTTATAACTCTTCTCCGTTTGTCTCAATTACTTTTTTGTACCAGTAGAATGATTTCTTTCTGCTGCGCTCGCAGGTTCCTGTTCCGTCATCATTTTTATCCACATAAATGAATCCGTAACGTTTTCTCATCTCACCTGTGGTAAAGGAAACCAGATCAATGCAGCCCCAGGGCGTATAGCCCATCAGATCCACACCGTCTTCCTCCACCGCTTTTTTCATCTGCTCAATATGTGCCTTCAGATATTCGATTCTGTCAGGATCATCGCAGGTTCCATCCTCATTTTTCACATCAATCGCGCCGAACCCGTTCTCCACGATAAACAGCGGTTTCTCGTAGCGCTCATAGAGAACATCCAGGGCGTAGCGCAGACCCACCGGGTCAATGGCCCATCCCCACTCGGTAGCGGAAATGTACGGGTTTTCCACGCTGTGAGGACTGGTCGCGTTGACCTCTCCCGATACATCGCGCACAGACTGAGAATTCACCACGTTGGACATATAATAGGAGAACCCGATGTAATCCACGGTTCCCTCTGACAGGATCTTCTCATCCTCCGGCTCCATGCTGATCGTGTAGCCTTTCCGCTCAAACATCTTCTTCGCGTATGCCGGATAATGTCCGCGGCACTGAATATCCGTAAAGAAATATCTCGCATGCATCTCCTGAACGGACAGCACCATGTCGTCCGGGCGGCAGGAAAACGGATAAATAGGAACCATGGAAATCATGCATCCGATCTGGAAATCCGGGTTGATCTCATGTCCGGCCTTCACTGCCAGGGCGCTGGCCACGAGCTCATGGTGAGCAGCCTGATACATGGCCTCCTCCGGATTGTCATACAGGGAGAATCTCACGCCTGAGTTGGTCCATCCGAAGGTATCGTTCTTATAGTTCATCTGGTTGTTGATCTCATTAAATGTCATCCAGTATTTTACTTTGTCCTTGTATCTCTCAAAACATACCTTAGCGAAACGGACAAAACAGTCGATCACTTTCCGGTTCATCCATCCGCCGAGTTCTTTCGCCAGATACAGCGGCATCTCAAAATGGCTCAGAGTAATCACCGGTTCAATCCCGTATTTCAGAAGCTCGTCAAATACTCTGTCGTAAAATTCAAGTCCCGCCTCGTTGGGCTCTGTCTCGATTCCCTTCGGAAAGATTCTTGACCATGCAATACTGGTGCGGAAACATTTGAATCCCATCTCCGCAAACAGCGCGATATCTTCTTTATAATGATGGTAGAAATCAATGGCCTCATGGTTCGGGTAGCTCTCCCCCTCCACGATTCCGTCTGTAATTTTTCTAAGCACACCGTGTGCTCCCGCTGTCATGACATCCATGACACTGGGGCCTTTTCCGTCTTCCTGCCATCCTCCTTCGAACTGGTTGGCAGCTACAGCGCCGCCCCAGAGGAAGTCTTTCTTTAATCCGCTCATTCTTTCTTCATCCTCCTATCTGATTTTAATGATCACATCCCCGGAATTCACCGCTCCGGGCCCGGCTGTCTCAACAGCCTCAAATTCATCTGTATTTGTTACAATTACAGGTGTAGTGAGCTCATATCCCGCTTCTCTGATTTTGTCCATGTCGAATTCAAGAAGCAGGTCTCCCTTTTTCACTTTCGCTCCACTCTCAGTATAAGGGGTAAAATACTTTCCGTCCAGCTTTACCGTATCCATTCCTACATGGATGAGCAGCTCCGCTCCGCCGTCGGTTGTCATGCCGATCGCGTGCAGCGTATCAAAGAGCATGGAAACTGTTCCGTCTGCCGGCGCGTACACCTTTCCTTCCGCCGGGATGACTGCCGCGCCCTGACCCATGGCTCCGCTGGCGAACACCGCGTCGCTGATCTGATCAAGCGGCACCAGTTCTCCCCGCATCGGGCTCGCGATTTCTTCTTTTCCGTCCGCTGCATCTGAAGAAGAAGCATCCTGCGCATCCGCGTCTTTCTTCTCTGAAAGAGCGGCTTCCCTGCTCTCTGTCTCTTTGGATACAGCCGGCTCAGACTCATCCGCCGGATCATCGAATCCCACGATCTGAACAAGGATAAACGCTCCCACAACAGCGATTAATGTTGATACAACAGCTCCGATAAGGGATCTTGTATCACCATCACCAAGAGCATTGATAAAGGTGATCGGTCCCGGAAGTCCGGCATACGCGTAATAGGTGGACTGCAGAAGTCCCGCTGCCATACATGCCACGGCACTGGCGATACATGCGCAGATAAACGGCTTCTTCAGACGCAGAGTCACACCGTAAACCGTAGGTTCCGTAATACCGAAAATCGCGGTAATACCGGCCGACGCGGACATGTTTTTCATCTCTTTATTTCTTGATTTCACTGCGACACCGAACACAGCTCCCATCTGGGACGCCACGGCCGCCGCCACATATACACCCATTGTATAATTTCCGTTTACTCCCAGATCCGCAAGCATGATCGGATTCATTCCCCAGTGTACACCGAAGATAACCAGCACTTCCCAGAATCCGCCGAAGATTCCCGCTGTGAGAACCGGTACATGAACATTCAGGAAATTATACGCCGCAGCGATACCGTTTGCCACTGTCTCGGAAATAGGCCCGATAATAAGGAGTGTAAGCGGTACGATAACCGCAAAGCAGATCAGAGGCGTCAGTATCTGCTTCACAACATCCGGAAGTCTCTTTTTCACAAATTTCTCAAGATGAGACAGCGCCCATACCATAATGATCGCAGGGAGAACAGTAGACGCGTAGGATGTCTCCGCCAGCCGGATTCCGAAAAGCGTAAATTTCTCACCCGCGCTTATCTGCTCCAGGATCGCCGTAAATGTAGGGCTTAACAGGGCAAAGGAACAGGCCATTGCCGTAAACTGGTCACACTTGAAATGTCTCGCCGCCGTCACAGCTAACAGAACCGGCAGGAATGTAAACGGTGCCCAGGACATCAGATCAAAGATCTGGAATGTTCCGGCATTTGCCGCCTCCGGCCAGAACGTCTTAATAATAATCAGGACTCCCTGAATCATACCGGAACCTGCCAGCAGGTACACAATCGGGGCAAATACGCCGGACATGGTGGCAATGATCCGGTTCGGAATACTCTGCTTTACTTCAGCCTCTTCCAGCTGGTCACCGCTCCCCAGTCCAAGCTCTTTTGCCACTACTTCAAAAACATCTCCCACATGATTTCCGATGACGACCTGGAACTGGCCGCCCTTCTCAACTACCGTGATCACTCCCGGCATCGCCATAATTTTCGCGGCTGCCCCCTCCGGAGTTTCCGTGAGCACCAGCCTGAGTCTGGTCGCGCATCTTGTCGCGTTGACGATGTTCTTCTTGCCGCCGACTTCCCGGATAATGTCCTTCGCCAGCTGGCCATAGTCTCTTACTTTGTCTGCCATTTTACTCTTCCTTTCCTCTCGTTTCTTATTGGCCTGTTTTCTGATATATAATAAAAGACCCGGCAGCATACCTTATATAACAGCGTACATCTCGCACGCCGAAGGTAAATCAGCCGGGTCCTGCCAACCAAATGTCACAGTTCCGCAATATTTTTTTACAGTTCATCGCGCAGCCGTTTCTGCTACTGCCGTCCGATGATTCTCTGAATATGGAGCGTCAGATAGGTAATCTCTTCTTCCGAAATCTCATAACTGAGTTTTGCTTTTATGTAGCTTTTGATCCTGAGCGCCGTCTTATGCGCCAGAGGATATGCCTCTTTCAGTCCCGCCGCCCACGTGGATTCCTCATCTGTATAAACCTTATGGCTTATGACTCTCTGAAGGAAAAATTTCAGATGAGTGATAAACCGCTCATAGGAAAGATCATCTTCTTCGAAGTCCTTGCCGATGGAGAACTTTACCAGATTCAGGATGTCCTTGATAATCTCCGGCATCTCCATCCCATATGAGGAATCTGTCTGAAGCTCCGCGTTCACGATGTGCAGAGCGAAAAACCCCGCTTCGTCGTCAGACAGCTGAACTCCCAGCTCCTTCTTTACAATCTCCACCGCTTTTTTACCGATGGCAAATTCTTTCGGATAATATTTTCTGATCTCCCACAGCAGAGCATTCTCGAATTCAATTCCCTGCCGTTTTCTCTCCACCGCGTAATTCAGATGATCCGTAAGGGAAATATAGATATTGTCGTTAAGCTCTGTCTTCAGTTCCGATTTTGCACAGGCAATCACCTTTTCCGATGTCCGGATGCTGCTCAGGGGAATTGTACTTACCAGCTGTTCAAACTGGCTCAGGTTCTTATCGGAAAGATGAAACACCTTCTCCGCCCGTTTTTTATCAAGAATCTCGCCTTTCTTTTTCTGAAATCCGACTCCGTTTCCCAGGACTATCACTTCCTGCCCTGCATCATCCGAAGCCCATACGATATTATTGTTAATTACCTTGCGGATTCTCATCTGTCATACTCCCCCCGCTATCATTTACACCGGACATGGCCGCGGTCCGAACGATTGTTACCATATATCCGGCAACTCAGTTATCTCCGCAAATAAAAAAATACTGGACTATACATCTGCCAACCGCACTGCGGTTATTGTATAATTCAGCATTGCCTATTCGGAATAGTAACAATCCCAACCTTATTCTCTTTCCGAAAAGTACTCTAACATATAAGCATTTTGTTTGCAAGATGGAATTTACTTTTTGTGAGTTTAGCACTATTTTTTCGACTCATTTTTGTAGAAACTGCCTGATCGCCGCCAGATCAGTAACGCAATCCCTCGATTCACAGAATCTTAAAAAGGCTCTCTTCCATCTGGTTTTCCTTCTGGAAGAGAGCCTTTTTTCACCATTTTCACACTTTCCGAAGCTTCAGTTTCTTTTATGAAAAATACGCCACGATCAGATCCACCATCCGGTTGTAGCTCTGCACGCCGTCCGCCTGTCCGTTGGCCTTGAGATAAGTGTCGTTGATGCGGTCCGCAGTCTCCGAAATCATTCCCTCATACCTGTCCCAGAACGCATTGTTCGCGGTCAGATCCGGCTCCGCTTCCTCTGTCAGCATCCCTCTCACTTCCTGCCACACTTCATAATCAGCGCGGTACAGCGCGTTCATGCAGTAAACCCAGCCTGAAAGATATCCGCTGTACTGAAAGTCCGTCCGCTCCGAGTTCAGACACGCCAGAAAAGCGATGAAATTCGCCTCCTGCTCCTGCATGAATCCCCGCAGATGGGAAAGCTCATGGCAGACAGTAAAAGGAATGTTATAGGCAGTCATATCGCCGTTATAGTTTGCTTCCACGGTAAACGGAAGATAGATGCCGGTCAGCCCCTGCCAGGAAAGTATTTCCGAGACAATCAGTTTCTTGGGCTGAGGATAGTCCCCCTCCATCACCGGAAACTCTTCCGCCAGATGTTCCATTGCCTCAACCGCGCCGCTGCCCTCCGGCGCGTCCAGCATCATGATGCCGTCTGCATCCCGGGAAACCTCGCCGGCCCTCGCATTCACCTCATCGGTCAGCCAGACACAGATTTCCTTCAGATCTTCCACGCTGTACTGATATGTAACGATTCCCGCCTCCTCGGAAAAGGACCGGCGATGATAATTAATCCCGCAGCAGACAGTGTAGAGAAACGCCAGGATACCCACTGTCAGAAGCACGCAGGACAGCCAGGATGCGATCAGAACTGTGGGAGACAGACAAACGACCACCTGGCGGTCACTCTCCACTCCAGCATCCGGCTCCTCTCCGGTTATCGATGCCCTTTCGGAATATTCTGTTCTGCCTTCCTGCCCCGCTCCTGCTCTTCTTCGCTTTCTGCCGATCCTGATCACTCTCACAATCAACCGGATCAGAGACATGATGAAGACAAAAAGAAGAATATAAATAAGAATCTCTGAAAGGGAGAATGGAAACAGTCCGGAAAATCTTCCCAGTACAGACACCCAGACCGGATATACATGCTCGGAGTACCACTCCGCGAACTCCGGCCTGCCCGACGCCAGTATCATAAGCAATGCGCTGAAAAGCAAAAGGATCACCGAGAGGGTGATCCTGATTCTGAAATATTTATCTTTTGTAGTTACTTCCTTTTTCATCAAACGTACCTTTCTGTTGCACTTCTGTTTCATATTAAAAGTTCAGGTAAGGATCAGTCTGATTATATAATTTTTTCATACTCAGAACAATGGGAATTGTTTCCTGTCCGGATTATGCCGGCGTTCTTACCTCTATCAGATTGCCATCCGGGTCATAGAACCGGATTATCTTCTGTCCCCACGGAAGCACTTTAAGCGGGGTCAGATACTGGATTCCGCTTCCTCCGCTTTCCCGCAGGTGCTCATCCATCGCTTTAAGTTTCTCTGTAAGCATGTCCAGATCTCTGTCTTCAAAGTACAATTCACAGGCATTATGTTTCGGAACTGCTGCCTTTTCGATTTCTTTTTCCCAGATCTGCGCATCCTGAAGTACGAGCCCCTCCGTAAGGATTACATTTCCTTCCTGGTCTGAAACGACCTCCAGGCCAAAGAGATCCCTGTAAAATTTTTTTGCCCTTTCAAGATCGTTTACCACGATCAGAATATTTTTCAGCTTCATTGAACTCCTCTCAGCAAAGTGCGTCCATACCGCCGTCCAGCCGGATTCCGGATCCCATGATATGAGATGAAACATCCGATGCCAGATAAAGCGCCAGATTGGCCACTTCATCCGGACGGCAGTAACGTTTGTCCAGATACTGCGCGCCGAAGACCTGCTCCGCCTCTTTATGCGTCTTGGTGTCTCCGAACGTGTTTTTCTCAATTCTTCCGATCATCGGCGTATCCACTCCGCCCGGGCAGATATAATTGCAGTGGATTCCATGCGGCCCGAGTTCCAGTGCAACCGTCTTGGCAAGACCTGCTACCGCGTGTTTCGATGAGCAGTATGCGCTCATTCCCGGCGATGTGGTGTAACTGCCGTTTGATGCAATCGTAACAATCGCCCCGCTTCCGTTTTTGATCAGGTACGGCGCCGCATATTTCATGACAAACATCACACTGAACACATTAATCTGGTATACTTTCATATATTCTTCGATGGTGCAGTCCTGAATCTCCTGATACTTTCCTTCATATCCGGCATTCGGGATGACAACATCAATTTTGCCATAATGCTCATACGCGCTGTCTATCCATGCCTTAACCTGAGCTTCCTCAGTCACGTCAACAACGGACGTAAACAGCTTATCCTCCGGGATATCCAGTGTGGGAACAAATGCATCCAGCTTTGCCTGACTGGTAGATGATATGGCCAGTTTGCACCCTTCCCCTGCAAACGCGCGGCAGAGTGCCTGTCCGATTCCACCTGTTGAACCATTGATCAATACCACTTTATCTGTTAATCCGTAATCCATAAAGCACCATCCTTTCTGCGACATATAATTAGTAACATCTAACTCTTTTATTATATCATTCAGATGAGGAGGAGTAAATAATTTTATCGAGTTTGCTCCCCATGGCGTTCTTCTGGAACATGTTCGCCGCGGCTCCCTTTACTCACTGGCTGTTCGGCAGGATCTTCCGGCACTGAAGCTGACCGGCACCACCGCGCAGACCACAGTCATCCCGGCGGTCAGAAGTACGATCCAGTCCAGGGGATAGGAAAATACAAAATAAGAAAGCTGCTGTTCCATATACCATCGGATCAGCCACAGGATCAGGCTGCCTGCCGTCAGCATCAGTGCTGTTACGGACAGGCAGTAAAACATTCCTTCCGCAAAGAGCATACAGCGCTTCTGTCTGAGTGTCATGCCGATGCTCTCCATCACTTCAAATTCCTTCTTTCGGGACAGAATTCCCGTTATCATCACATTGAAATAATTGGTCAGTCCGGCGCACAGAAGCACCGCGCTGATGCTTCCCAGGATCAGCCTGCTGCCCCTGATGGAATCCGCCGCATCCGCCATGAGATCCGATTTGCTTATAACGAAAATCCCCGCCTCTCCGGCATCCCCGTCCATACTGCTTTCTGTCATTCCGGCCCGCAGCTGATTCTCCTCCGACACGATATTCTCAATCTCGCTTTTGATCTCCGGCTCTCTTCTGTCTTCCTCCACATTCAGCTCCATGTACAGCGTCTTTTTCTCCGTGGGAATCTTACGGAAACCCGCCTCGCTTATGAGAAAATAACAGCTTCCCTCAGCGCCGTGCCAGGTCTGACGGATCTTCGGAAAATCTTCCGCCCGGTTATCAAGATATCCACACAACGTGAAGTCCTCCGACCTTTTTTCCTCATTTGCTCCGCTGTTTTCCCACACATCCCGCTCCTTCGGAGACATCCTGTTCCATGCAGCTCTGCTGCTTTTCGTCATCAGTGTCTTAAAATATACCTTCTCTCCCACGCTTTCCTCAGCAAGCTGCTCCTGCTTTTGTGACAGAACGTGGTCATGAAGCAGCATCACACCGGTTCCGTCAGCCAGAGATTCCATATCTACAGACAGTTTTTTTTCTTCCGCATACTGACTCAGCTCTCTGATCGCCTCATCACTCAGGATCTGTATCACATCCGGCAATGCTCCCTCGACCATTCCGGATCTGCTCTCACTCTCCGGGTCACTCTCCGTCCAGCTGCCGACACCGTCATTCTCCATAGGGCGGATCCCCTTTGCGGAAATCACAGTATACAGATAAGCGCCCACCATCACATAAGAAGAATTCCTGTCCACACCGTCAAGCCCCAGCAGTTTCTCCCTGACTTCCGGTGAAATCGGGGAGAATTCATCATAGTCATTATCGTACAGCAGATGCAGACCATCTCCCTCTGTCAGCATTGGATCTTCCCCCGCGTCCCGGGACTCATATTCCCGTCCGCAGCCCAGCTCCTGTCCCCAGCTGCTGAACTGACCGGCGATCAGAAAGTCCGGCCGCCCCTCGATTACATGCACATAGTCGCTCCCTGACGTGATCACAACCGCTCCCAGAAACATCTCCGTCCCGAGAAACAGAGAGAATACCGTAAGGAGAAACCTCGCCCGGTTCCTGGTCAGACTGCGCCGCGCCATATAGATCAGTTCGGCCACCGCGCTTCGTTTCCTCACCTCTGTCTTACCGGAGGACCTGCGCCGGACTTTCTTCCCTTTTCTCCTCAGCCCGGTATAGTTCACGCTCTCCGCGCAGGACATCCGGGCTGCCCGGCGGATCACGCCCGCGGACGATCCAAGAATCAGCAGAACCGTAAACAGAACGGCAGCTGCCATAATCTCCGGACGAAAGATCCGAAGTTCCTGTCCTCCGCCGTATTTTCTTAGATACCGGTCCCCCAGGAAATGCGGAATCACAGCCAGAAGAAGCAGTGACGACAGCAGAGTCCCGATCAGACTCCCCGGTATCAGAGCCCGCCGAATCTGCCCGTAATAGATCTTCCGGATCTGCTTCTCCGTTGTACCTATGGTATTCAGAAGCCCCATCTGCCGGATATCTCCCGCTACCGAAATCTGCATCACATTATGAACGAGGAAATACATCCCGCACAGAATCACGATCGTTCCAAGAACCGCCATCGCGTATCCTCCTGCCAGCCCGGTGACAGCCTCCCGGACGGCTGAATCCGTTACCGTGATCTTCTGTCCATCGCTCTTCATCTGTATGTCCTGATACAGCCGCGCTTCCGCCTCCCGCCAGCTCAGATGATCTGAACACCGAAACAGGATGTCCGCTTCCTGATCCGGATCGTATCCCCAGGCTTCCAGTTTCTCCCGGGAAATATATCCCACCGCCGGCTCTCCCGCCTCTTCCGCATAGTCCGTAAACCATCCGCTGAGAATAAACGTCTCTTCCGTCTGACGGAAAAGCCCCAGGGACACCCGGAGCGGGATCTCCATCCCCTCCTCCGGCTTTCCGATTCCAAGCGCCTTCAAAGCCCGCTTCGACAGCAGAATCTCCTGCTCCTTTTGCGGATAAGATCCGTGAATCTCCGTATAAGCCGGCCGGATCAGCTCCTTCCAGGCGTCATCATCCAGCCAGCGTATATCGCAGACGGATACAGAGTCGTCCGGCACCGCATCCTCTGTATCCTCTGTCCCGACAGCGTTCTCAATTTTCCCGGCAGCCCCCACCATCACTCTTCTGCCTGCTGATTTCACATATCCAAGAGATTTCACAGCTGCATACTGGTCCCGGTCTCCGGTCTCTATATAAGCCGATGCAGCAGTTCCCGCTCTTCTTATGTCGCTGATCGACTCCGCCTGAATCTTTCCGCAGGAGATACCGAACACCATGGTCAGCGTTACGATACTCAGCGCTGCCGCACCCAGCAGAATCCGGTTTCTCCCTCTGTTGATCCCGTAGAATGCCGCGGACAGCATCCGGATTACGGAGCCGTTGTTATTGGGTGTCATTCCTCTTCTGTCCATCTGCTACACCTCCCCGCAGGCAGACGGACAGATCTTCCCGTCCGCCATCCGCACGATCCGGTCCGCCATCTGCGCCACTTCCTCCTGATGGGTAACCACGATCACGGTCTGATGAAATCTCGCTGCGCAGGACTTCAAAAGTCCCACCACTTCCATACTCGTCGCTGAATCGAGGCTGCCTGTAGGTTCGTCGGCCAGCAGAACCGCAGGTTTGGAAAGAAGAGCTCTGGCAATGGCCACTCTCTGCTGCTGTCCGCCGGACAGAGTCTCCGGCAGTCGCTCCAGTTTATCCTCCAGTCCCAGCAGGGAGACGATCTCATTCAGAAACTCCCCGTCAATCTCCTGTCCGTCCAGACGCAGGGGAAGTACAATATTCTCATACACGCTCAGCGCAGGCACCAGGTTATACTGCTGAAATACAAATCCGATATTGCGCCTTCGAAATATGGTACGCTCCTCTCTGTCCATATCTTTCAGACTGGCGCTGCGGATCCAGACACCTCCGGATGTTGGAACATCCAGTCCGCCCAGCATATTTAGCAGTGTGGTCTTGCCGCTTCCCGAAGTGCCCACCACAGCCAGAAATTCTCCCTCGTTAACCGTAAGTGATACTCCGTCCAGCGCATGTACCTCATAGGTATCCGTGACATAATATTTCTTCAGATTTACTGCTTTTACCATTTCCATTTACACACCTCTCCTGTCTTGCCGGTTTATCATATAAAACACAGGTATTTCTGATTTTTCCGGCCCGGAATTCACTATACACAGAGAATCTAACAAACTTCTAACAATCCGAAAAAAACTGCCGGCGTCACGCAGACTTCCGCTCCCGTGACACCGGCAGATTCATCTCAATCATAAGTCCCTGATTCATCCGTTTCGCAATGAGAAAGCCGCCGTGAAGATTTACGATCTTCCTTGCCAGATACAGTCCGATTCCGAATCCTTCCTGATCCGTCACTCTTTTTCCCCGGTAGAATCTCCGGAAGATCCGGTTTTCCTCTCCCGGCTCTATTCCTATGCCGTAATCCCTCACACACAGTTTCAGATACATTTCATTCTCTGTCAGGGACACCCGGATGACACCTCCCGGCAGACTGTATTTCACCGCGTTATCCAGAAGATTAAAAACAGCTTCTCCCAGCCAGTTCGGATCATGCATACAGCGCGCCGTATGAGGAAGATCGATATCAAAACAGATTTTCTTTTCCTCCGCCCGTCCCCGGATCTGTCCGAATGTATTCCTTATGGTCTTCAGCAGATCGGATTCTTCTCGCCGTATCTGAATCACATGCTGATCCAGACGTGACATTTTCACAAAACTCTCCACAAGAAACCTGAGCTTCCTCTCGCTTTGTTCCAGCGCAGACAGGCAGGCGTCCGCCGGAAAATCCGGATTTCCATCCGCGCCCGGACTTCCGTCAGGGTTCTCCACCGTCTCTCTGAGAAGCTCCATATAACTTTCCATATTCGCAAGAGGCGTACGCATCTGATGCGCAATCTCGGCGATCAGCCGGCGGATTTCATCCCGGCTTTTCTCAGCATCCCCGGTACGTCCCTCCAGCATCTCCTGCACGCGGATGAGCTGATGTTCCGTCTTCGCGATCATCGTCTCCTCCCCCGGAGTTTTCGCTGTCAGTTTTTTCCCATCCAGGATTTTTTCTGTCAGTTCTTCGATATTCTCAAGCTCTTTCCTACGCATGGCGCTCTGGTACCGGTACATTAAATATGCCCCGAGGGCTGCACCGGCCGCAAGCGCCGCAATTATTCCAATCCATACTGTTCCTGGCATTCCAGATCTCCTTATGACACTATCTTATGTCCTTACCGTTTTCCATCCGATATCCCAGGCCAAAGACATTCCTGAGATACACCGGGTTCCCCGGGTCCGGCTCAATCTTCTTCCGCAGCCGGTTCACCGTCACACTGACTGTGTTATCCACCACAAAGTTTCCGTCCAGTCCCCAGACGTGTTCCAGAATCATCTCTTTTGTCAGTACCTGATTCTGATTCATCATAAAATACTCCAGCAGCTGATATTCTTTCGCGGTCAAAAGGACTTCCTTTCCTTCTGCGATCACCTGCTTCCGCCCGGGATATAAAAGTATGTCCCCGCAGGATATGCATGCTTCTTCCTTTTCTGACCCGGTCCGATTCATCACTACTTCAATCCGCTTCATCAGAACCTTCATGGAAAAAGGCTTTACCACATAGTCCTGCGCGCCTCCCTCATAGGCGTTCAGCATATCCTCTTCCTCATCTCTTGCAGTAAGGAAGATAGCCGGGACATTCCCCCTTCTTCTCAGTTCCCGGTACAGGCTGATACCGTTTCCATCCGGAAGCCCGATATCAATAAGAAAGAGGTTCTCCCCTCCGGTAAAAAGGGTAAGAGCCTCTTTCTTTGTATATGCGCAGACGGTGTCATATCCTCCACGATTCAGAGCGATCTTCAGCGCCTGATTCAGCAGTCTGTCATCCTCGATAATTCCGATTACCATATGAAATCTTCTCCTGACATTCCCTTTCTTATGTCAGCATCATAACACACTTCAACGCATATTTCCGTATTAATTTTCACTTGAAAGCAGCTGCCGGCTCTGCTTCTCTCCTCGCAGAAGCCCGGACAGGTACTCTTTCTTCTCTTTTTCGCGAACCTCGTCTCTGCTCTCCGCCTCCTTGATATTCATCACCAGCATCTGAAGACGGTTCTCGATATTCGCGAAACTCACATCCGGATCGTAATCCAGCGGAAGGATCTGCGCGTCCGGATACTGTTCTTTCAGTTTCTTGGAGATGCCTCTCCCCACCACATGGTTCGGCAGGCATCCGAATGGCTGAAGGATAACAAAAGCCCTGCAGCCGTTTTTCGCGTGGTGAAGGATCTCCGCCGGAATCAGCACACCTTCGCCCGCGTCAAATGTATGATGGATAATGGAGTCACTGTCTTTCACCAGATCCTGCATCCGCGCGGCCGGACGGTAGAGCGGATGACTCTTCGCGATCCGGTCTGTCACCTCATGGGCCAGATTAAAGAGATGATCCGCGGTAAAGTACCACGCTTTTTTCACCGCGCCTCTCTTCACATGATACTCCTGTATCTGTTTGTCCTGATAGAAATAGGTCTTCCGGATCACATCGGTCATTCTTGCCTCAATGATCTCAAACCCGTTCTTCTCCAGATATT
>CALWBC010000075.1 GCA_944375755.1 uncultured Mediterraneibacter sp.
GTTCAAAAACAGGAGACTGCGTGAGCCATGCATTTGAGCAGGAACGTCTGAAAAGCCTTTGTTCTGGATGTTAGGCGGAGACAGATGGAGTGCCTTTGCACGAACATCTGGTTCCGTCGTTACATCCATTCAAAGCTTTGAAGTAAGTGGGCGAAGCATGGTGATGCGGTCTCCTGTTTTTGAACGTCAGCAAGTCGAAAACTTTTCGCTTACATATTTTGTTTCTGGCAAAAATTCAAGATTTCACAACGGCGCGCTCAGGTATTTTCTGGGCGTCACCCCTTTATATTTCTTAAATGTCTTAATAAAATAACTCACATCATTAAACCCGCAGCTCATCCCGATATCTGCAATCGAATCATTGCTGGTAGCAAGTTTGAAACAGGCCTGTTCGATTCGATAGTAGTTGACATAGTCAATCGGCGTGCGGTGGGTCATTTCGTGGAAGTAACGGCAGAAATATTTTGAATTCATTCCGGCGGAGCGCGCCAGATCATCCAGCGTAATGCACTCGTCATAATGTTCCTCGATCATTGCGATAACATTTTTCAGATGATCGATCCTGCGCCCGTCTTTTGCGGAGATGCTCTGCTCTTCGCTGTACAGTTCGTGTTTCAGTATATAACCGAAGAATTCATAGAAAGCTCCGATTACAGTCAGTTCGTGGCCTTCCTCGCGGGTCTTCATATGGGCGAACATACGCTCGGCAATCCGTGCCATCTCCTTGCTGCAGGGAGAAAAATGGCTGTTGATATCTATGGAATCACTGCTTATTTTTTTGAGCAGCCGCTCTCCGGCAGGGGAGGATGTCATCAGAGAATCCAGATTGAAAACAATGCATTCGTAAACGCAGTTCTTTGGAATGCCGCCATGCAGGAGACCGCCTTTGATGAAGATGAGATCTCCAGCCTTTGCGTTAAACTCATCCTCGCCGATGGTCATCAGCAGTTCTCCTTTCAGAATCCGGATGATTTCATATTCTATATGCCAGTGGTAGGACATTTCATACCGGGGGTGTTTTGGCCCTACGTGATAGAATTCCATTGGGAAGTCAAAGGTTCCGTGTTCTTTTGTTTCTCTGTACTTGATATATTTCATATCTATGCTCCCTTTTTAGAATAATTGTTCGTTCTGCAGCTGTGCGAAACGTTATGTTTTAGTGTACCTTTTGTGTGAAATGAATAGACAATTTTTCTATATTTTTGTACAGTCATAGTTAAAACGCCCTGATCTTTCCCTGCTTTTTTTGCAACAGTCAGATTTTAATTCGGAATAGAAAAAATATCTGACGATATAAGTGGGAATAAGGAAAAATGCTGTTGTTTTATCTTTAAAACTGCTTTTCTTTATACATTTTACAGTACGTTTCCTTTGCAATGCCTATGAATAAACGGGATATCGCTTAATCGGGAGAAAACAGGGCTTTTCCGTGTTTTCCGGCACAGTGTGGGTGTGGACGAATGATGCTTTGTAAATTCAATGTATAAAAAGTGAATATTGTTATATTTTTATTCTATTATATCACGAGACAAATTAAAAGAACAGTATTATAATAATAAACAAGAAACGAGCTGAACAGCCAAAGAATAGGAGGAATGTTACTATGGCAGAAAGCAGATACGTAGGTTCTTATCCGGTAATCGGTATCAGACCTACCATCGACGGAAGAAAAGGTGTTCTTGATGTAAGAGGATCACTGGAAGAGCAGACAATGAACATGGCGAAAAACGCTGCGAAACTGTTTGAGGAAAACTTAAGATACTCAAACGGCGAGCCGGTTAAAGTCGTAATTGCTGATTCCACGATCGGACGTGTCGGAGAGAGCGCTGCATGTGCTGACAAGTTCAGAAAAGAAGGCGTAGACATTACGCTGACAGTTACACCGTGCTGGTGCTATGGATCAGAGACAATGGACATGGATCCGACAACAATCAAAGCGGTATGGGGCCTGAACGCGACAGAGAGACCGGGTGCTGTTTACCTTGCATCTGTTCTTGCTACACATGCTCAGAAAGGTCTTCCGGCATTTGGTATCTATGGACATGACGTTCAGGAAGCTGACGACATGACAATCCCGGAGGATGTAAAAGAAAAACTGTTAAGATTCGGACGTGCCGCTGTTGCAGCAGCTTCCATGAGAGGAAAATCATGGCTGCAGATCGGTTCCGTTACAATGGGTATCGGCGGATCTATCATTGATCAGGATTTCATCGAGTCTTATCTTGGAATGCGTGTAGAGTCTGTTGATGAGGTGGAGATCATCCGTCGTATGACAGAAGGCATCTATGATGAGGCTGAATATCAGAAAGCTCTTGCCTGGGCAAAAGAGAAATGCCATATTGGATTCGATAAGAACCCGGTTGAACTGCAGAAATCTCAGGAAGAGAAAGAAAAACAGTTCGAGTTTGTTGTTAAGATGGCAGTTATCATCAAAGACCTGATGCAGGGCAACAAGAATTTCCCGGAGGAACTTTCAGAAGAAGCAATCGGACACAATGCGATCGCTGCAGGTTTCCAGGGACAGAGACAGTGGACAGATTTCTATCCGAACGGAGACTTCGCAGAGGCAATGCTCAACTCTTCATTCGACTGGGATGGAGCACGTGAGCCGTACATCCTTGCTACAGAGAATGACGTGCTTAACGGTCTTGGGATGCTGTTCATGAAACTCCTTACAAACCGTGCTCAGATGTTTGCGGATGTTCGTACATACTGGAGCCCGGAAGCTGTTAAGAGAGTAACAGGTTATGATCTTGAAGGCGTTGCAAAAGAAAACGGCGGTATCATCCACCTGATTAACTCCGGCGCATGCTGCCTTGACGCAAGCGGCGCTGCAAAAGATGAAAACGGCAACGGCGTTATGAAAGAATGGTGGAATGTAACAGAAGAAGACCAGCAGGCAATCATGGACGCTACAACATGGAACATGGCTGACCTTGGTTACTTCCGCGGCGGCGGATATTCCAGCCGTTTTGAAACAAAAGTACAGATGCCGGCTACGATGATCCGTCTGAACCTTGTAAAGGGTCTTGGACCGATGCTTCAGATCGCAGAGGGATGGACTGTAGGACTTCCGGAGGATGTATCTGATACACTGTGGAAACGTACGGACTATACATGGCCGTGTACATGGCTTGCACCGAGATGCAACGGCAAAGAAGGCGCGTTCAAATCAGCTTATGATGTAATGAACAACTGGGGAGCAAACCACGGAGCGATTTCCTATGGACATATCGGCGCGGATCTTATCACATTCGCATCTATGCTCCGTATTCCGGTAGCTATGCATAACGTACCGGAGGACAAGATCTTCCGTCCGGCTGCATGGAATGCATTCGGCATGGACAAAGAAGGCGCTGATTACAGAGCATGCGCAAACTACGGCGCTCTTTACAAACCGTACAAATAGAATACAGTTGCCATTTGTATAAATAATAGGAAGAAAGGAGAGGGTTGAAAGGAAAACTTTCAACCCTCTCGTATACAAGGAGATTAAAATGGAAAAGAAAGTATTGGCTTTTGACTTTGGCGCTTCCGGTGGCAGGGCAATGTGCGGAACTTTCGATGGAGAAAAGATATCAATTGAGGAACTTCATCGTTTTTCCAATGATCCGGTCATCTTAAACGGAACGATGTACTGGGATGTGCTCCGGCTGTTCTTTGAGATTAAGCAGGGGCTGATTAAAGCAAAAAAATGCGGAAAGATCGAAAGTATCGGTATTGACACATGGGGCGTGGATTTCGGTCTTGTTGACAAAGAAGGAAGACTTCTGGAAAATCCGATCCATTATCGTGACAACCGTACGGCAGGCATGCTGGATGAAAGCTTTAAGCTGATCGATAAGGAAAAATTCTATGACATTACGGGCAATCAGTTTATGGAGATCAACACGGCGTTCCAGCTGCTTTCAATATTGAAGAATCGCGGCGATCTTCTGGACCGCGCGGATAAAATGATCCTCATGCCGGATCTCTTCAACTATTTCCTTACAGGAGAGAAAAAAGCGGAATATTCTATCGCGTCCACGACACAGCTTCTCGATGCGAGAAAGGGCGAGTGGTCTGATGAAGTGATCGAGGCGTTAAAGATTCCGAAACATATCTTCCCGGAGATTGTTCCGACCGGAACAAAAGTCGGCGAACTGACAGATGAGATCTGCACGGAACTGGGATTGGATAAGATCGATGTGATGGCTGTTGCGGGACATGATACGCAGTGCGCTCTCGTTGCAGTTCCGGCTGCTGAGGAAGATTTTATTTTCCTGAGCTGCGGTACATGGTCGCTTCTCGGAACGGAACTTTCCGCTCCGATTATCAATGACAAATCAGAGTATTACAATATTACAAATGAAGGCGGCTATGGAAGGAAGACCTCTTTCCTGAAAAATATTATCGGTCTCTGGTGCATCCAGGAGAGCCGCCGTCAGTGGATTCGAGAAGGACAGGAATACGGATTCGGTGATCTTGAGATTATGGCAAAAGAAGCGCCGTCGCTTCAGTGCTTTATCGATCCGGACGCTCCGGAATTTACTCCGGCGGGCGATGTGCCGTCCAGAATTCGGGAATTCTGCAGGAGAACAGGGCAGGCTGTTCCGGAGACAATCGGAGAAGTTGTGCGTTGTATCAATGAAAGTCTGGCGATGAAATATCGTCATGCGATGGAAGAAATTAAGGATTGTACAGGAAAAGAGTACCAGACTGTGTACATGGTAGGAGGAGGTACCCAGAGTGCGCTTCTGTGCCAGTTTACCGCGAATGCCTGCGGATGCAGAGTGAGCGCGGGACCTGTTGAAGCTACGGTGCTCGGCAATGTTGCGCTTCAGCTCATGGCTTCGGGCGATATCAGTTCGCTTGCCGAGGCGAGAGAAATTATCAAACGGTCTCAGGAGATTAAAACCTATGAACCGCAGGATACGGCAGCATGGGATGAAGCCTATGAGAGGTTTAAGAAAATACTGGTGTAAAACCGGGGTGCAGATGAACAACTGCGAATAAGATTCCCCTTGTGTTGTTTAAAGTATACAAAAAAATAAAAGGATAGTATCGGTTCGCTTGAAAAATTCAGCTACATGTTGCGGATTCGTGAAAATGCTTGACTGTCATTTCGCTGTGTGCTTTAATAAAAATAGCAGTTGCATTAGAAGTTATGCATAATGAACGGTACGCTGACTCCCCGAAAGGAGTAACTATGGCTGCAACGATTCGCGATATCAGGGATAGAACCGGTTTATCCCTGGCGACAATTTCCAAGTATCTTAATGGCGGAAACGTCCTTCCGCGGAACAGGAAACTGATAGAGGAGGCGATAGAGGAGCTGCATTATGAAGTGAATGAGCTGGCGCGCGGGCTGGTCACAAACCGCACGAAAACTATCGGAGTGCTTGTTTATGACATTCAGTGCCTGTTTGTCGGCAACATGCTTCATTATCTGGGGCAGGAGCTGCACAAAAACGGTTATGGAATGCTGATTTGTGATTCATGTAACGATGAAGAAATCGAAGAAAAAAATCTGCAGTTCCTGCTGAACAGAAAAGTGGACGGAATTCTGGTGTTTGCCGTAAGTTTGAACGGCAGATTTCTCGAACCCGCGAAAAACGCGGGAGTGCCTGTAGTGCTGATAGACCGCGCGTTCCGGGATATAGAGCTGGACTGTGTGGAACTGGATAACAGAACGGCTGTTTACCGGGCGGCAAGTAAACTGATTGAGAACAGCCATCGAAAGATTGCTCTTGTCGCGTCAGATGTGGAGTATACCGGAATGGAACGAATGAAAGGGTACAGAGATGCCCTCCGGGAGGCTGAAATCCCTGTTGTGGATGAATATCAGGTATGCGCGCGGCATTCTTTTGAGCTGGGATACCAGGGCGTGAAACGGCTGATGAAGCTTCCGGATCCCCCTACTGCCGTGATACTGAGCAATTATGATACAACGCTTGGAGGTATCATGGCGATAAATGAATCCGGACTGAACTGTCCCGGTGACATTTCGATCATAGGTTTTGACGACATCCTGATGACGAAGGTGATCCGGCCGAAACTATGGATCATGGTCCAGCCAATGGAAGAGATGTCCAAAAGAGCAATTGAAATGCTTCTAAACCGTATTACAAAAAAGGAAGAGGGAGTTCCGATCAGGATCAGTTTCAGCGCTCGGATGCGCGAAGGAAACTCTATCAGAAAAATGTGATGCTGTTGGTGGAAATGTACATTAGATCGGTGGAAAAACAGAAAAACAAAGAAGAAACTTGGTGAAAATGACGAAAGCGAACCGGTTCGCTTTTAATGGCTTAGGAATCATTGACAATGACAGGTCATAGTTGTATAATTTAACCACAAAGATGGATTGCATTCTGAAAAAATGTGAAATGTGCCTGAAAACAATAAACAAAAAGCAAAGTTGGGAAAGGCGAACCGTTACGCAAAATGAGGAATGGGGGAATCAAATAAGGTGAGGCACCATTAATCGAAACAATGCATCGAAGCAAAAGATGGGAGGAAGAAAAGTGGAAGCAATCAAACAAAATCCTTTAGTTAAAAAGGTGGGGTTTAACAGAATTGTACTCTGCATCGTACTGATTCTGATGTACGCTCTGTTCTGTGCCCTTACAGGCGGTAACTTTGTAGGAAGCAGCCGAATCTTAAGTGCTTTGAACTATGCGTACTTCCTGGGATTCTTATCTCTGGGAGTTACATTTGTAATCGCGACAGGCGGGATTGATTTCTCGATTGGACCGGTTATGTTCTGTTGTGCACTGATCGCAGGATTCAGCCTGGTTACATATGGGGTTCCGCTTCCGGCAGCGCTTCTGATCAGCCTTGTGATCGGAATCGGATTTGGAATCTTTAACGGTTATCTTGTTGCATACTGGTCAGTGCCGTCATTCATTACATCCATGGCGAGCATGAATATTGCAAAAGGTCTTGCATCTGTATTTACAAGAACACAGTCCGTTAACTGGCCGCAGGCGAATGACACTGCAAACGGCTGGTACAGATACCTTGTAAGATACAATGATATTCCGGTGGGACTTATTATTCTTATCGTAGTTGCAGTTATCTGCGCGGTTATCCTGAACAAGACAAAGATGGGACGTTATATCCTCTGTCTTGGAAGCAATAAAGAAGCAGTAAGACTTTCCGGTGTAAATGTAAAGAAATGGGAGATGATGGCTTACATCCTCTGCGGACTTCTGGTAGGTATCTCCGCGATCTTCTATGTAGGAGCTTACACAACAGTACAGCCCGGATATGGAGATCAGTATAACAACGAGGCGATCGCAGGATGTGTAATGGGAGGAACTTCCATGGCCGGAGGTCTTGCATCCATCAGCGGTACGATTATCGGTGTGTTTATTATTTCCCTGCTTCAGGAAGGAATTCTGGCTCTTGGCATAAATAAAAACTATCAGCTTATCATTACAGGTATCATTGTTATCGTTGCTGTGTTCAGTGATGTTGTCGCAAGACGCAGAAAGAATTAATAACGATACATGGAAATCAGGAAGTGTGATTAAGAAAGGCAAGGGTAAAGAAGATGGGTGAAGTTATATTAACAATGAAAGGGATCGACAAATCCTTCCCGGGTGTTCACGCACTGGACCATGTAGATCTGGAAGTGAGAAAAGGCGAAGTACACGCGCTGATGGGAGAGAACGGTGCCGGCAAGTCAACACTGATGAAGGTGCTGACAGGTATCTATAAGAAAGATTCCGGAACAATTACATATGAAGGAAAAGAAGTAGAATTTCATAATACACGTGAAGCTCAGGACGCAGGCGTTGTTATCGTGCACCAGGAGCTGAACATGCTGGGACATCTTACAGTTGCCCAGAACATCTTCATCGGAAGAGAATTCAAGAAGGGAATCCGGATTGATGACAAGAAGATGAATGAAGAAGCAAAGAAGCTGTTCGACAGAATGCATATCGACATTGATCCGAAGGAAACAATGAGCAGACTGACAGTCGGAAAACAGCAGATGTGCGAGATTGCAAAAGCGATTTCTCATAAGGCAAAAGTCATCATCTTCGACGAGCCGTCTGCCGCTCTGACAGAGGCTGAGATCGAAGAGCTGTTTAAGATCATTCGTGATCTGCGCGAGCAGGGACTGGGAATTGTATATATCTCCCACCGGATGGATGAGATCAAGGTTATCACAGACCGTGTAACGGTTATGAGATACGGTACATATGTTGGAACGTTGATCACAAAGGATTCCACGAAAGACGACATCATTAACATGATGGTTGGACGTGTTATCTACGAGGATCCGAAGACTCAGAACATGACTCCGAAAGGATCTCCGGTTGTGCTGAAGGTAGAGCATCTCAATGCAGGAAAGATGGTTCAGGATGTCAGCTTTGAACTTCACAAGGGAGAAATCCTCGGATTCTCAGGACTGATGGGAGCAGGACGTACCGAGACAGCGAGAGCGCTTTTCGGAGCAGACCCAATGGACAGCGGAGATATCTATGTCAATGGACAGAAAGTTACGATCAAGAGCCCGCAGGACGCTGTTAAGTACGGTATCGGATATCTTTCCGAGGACAGAAAGAGATATGGTATTGTAGTACAGAAATCCGTTGCGGAAAATACAACGATGGCAGATCTGGATGCATTCGCCAACGGACCGTTCATTGATAAGAAGAAAGAAAAAGAGATTGCCGAGAAATACGTTGAGTCCCTGGCAACAAAAACACCGAGTGTTGACCAGCTTGTTGTCAACCTTTCCGGTGGTAACCAGCAGAAGGTCGTTATCGCAAAATGGCTGACGAGAAACTGTGATATCCTGATTTTCGATGAGCCGACAAGAGGTATCGACGTAGGTGCAAAGAATGAGATCTACAAGCTGATGAATCAGCTTGCAGCTGAAGGTAAAGCCATTATAATGATTTCCTCAGAGATGACAGAGATCCTTCGAATGAGCGACAGAATCGTTGTTATGTGTGAAGGTAAGAAAACTGGTGAGCTGGATATTTCCGAGGCTACACAGGAAAATATCATGAACATGGCTACGCGAGAGATAAATTAGGGAGGAAAACGTGATGGCAAATAAAACGGTAAGTAAAACGGCCGGCACGAATAACAGATCATTCATTGACAGGATGGGCGGACAGAAATTTATTGTCATCCTGATCGTCATTGCATTGTTTATCTTATTCTGTGCAATGAGCCCGCAGTTTAGAAAATATACAACAGTAGTAAGTATTCTGGATTATTCCTATTATATCGCCCTGATGGCGATCGGCGTTACATTCCCGCTTCTGACAGCAGGTGTAGACCTTTCCATTGGTACAGGACTTATCTGCTACTCACTGATCGGCGGTTATCTGATCGTTCACCATGACTGGCCGACAGGCGCAGGTATTCTGGTTACGATTCTGATCGGTGTTGTGTTTGGTGTGATCAACGGATGTCTTGTGGCGCTGATGGATCTGCCGGCGTTCCTGGCAACGCTGTGTACCTGCATGATCACCCGTGGACTTGGTTCAATCGTTGTAGGCGGTTATGGTATTCCGTGGCCGACAGCAACACAGCCGGGCGGATGGTTCAGAAATATCTTCAAGATCCAGATGGACGGAATGAATATCCCGATCGGATTTTTGTGGATTGTTCTGCTGGTAATCATAATGTCATTTGTGCTGAATCACACAAAAGTAGGTCGTTATACACTGGCAATCGGAAGCAACAAGGAAGCGACCAGACTTTCAGGAGTAAACGTTAAGTTCTACCATGTATTCGCATATGTAATCTGCGGATTCTTCACAGGACTTGCGGCAATCGCTTACTCCGCAATCTTCCCGACAGTACAGCCGGGAAGCGGTGCCGGATTCGAGCTTGACGCAATCGGCGGCGCGATTATCGGCGGTGTTTCCATGACAGGCGGCGTGGGAAGCATCACAGGTACTTTCGCAGGTGTATTTGTTATCTGTCTTCTGAAGACAGGTCTTCCGTTCATCGGACTGACAGCAAACTGGCAGCAGATCATTACAGGTCTTGTACTGATTGCTTCCGTATTGATTGATATCCTGAACAGGAAGAAAGAAGGAAAATAAAAAATGACGGATATGGTCAGAAGCTGACCACAGATCCGGAAAAGTTTGATAGATAACAGCCGGGAGACGAAAGAGCATCTATGGCTGCCGGCTGTTGCTATAGAAACCCCACAAAGGCAGGCTGTACCTTGGAGATCCGCAGATGTGTACGGCGGAGAGGATATATGCACGGTATCCGAAGAGACCGGAAGTACAGAAGACGGATTCCCGAATATGGCCGCAAATATTATTTCAGGAGGATATGAAATATGAAAAAGAAAGTTTTAGCAGTGTTACTTGGCGGATGCATGGTAGCAGGATTACTCGCAGGATGTGGCGGAGGATCATCCTCAACAGCATCTACAGATTCATCATCTGAAGGCAGCGAAGGCGGCGGTGGCGGATACCACTTTGAAGTTGTAGTAAAGAGCTTCCAGTCTACATACTGGCAGGCAGCAATCACAGGTGTAAAGGCTGCAGCTGATGAGCTCGGAGTTACAGTTAATACAACAGGACCGAACAACGAGTCCGATATCGCTGACCAGGTTAACATGCTGAACAATGCAATCAACCAGAATCCGGATGGTATCGCACTTGCGGCAAACAGCCAGGACGCTGTGCTTGAGTCTCTTCAGTCAGCACTTGACGCTGGTATCCCGGTAGTATGCTTCGACACAGGTGTGCCGGATGCTCCGGAGGGATCCGTATACGCTACAATGGCTACAGACAACGAAGCAGCAGGTGCTGTAGCAGCTGAGAACATGTATGAAGTAATCGGTGATTACATCAAGAACGCAACAGAGCCGGTTCGTATCGGTGAAGTAAACCAGGATGCTACATCAGCTAACATTTCCGGACGTGGAATGGGATTCATCAACAAGATGAAAGAGCTCATCGAGGCTGACGGAAAGACAGTAGCAGTTATCGGAAACCAGTACTATGTAGACCAGGTTGAGAACAACGGTGATGAGGGATCAGCAGACGTTATCATCGAGGTAGCTGTACCGGCTCAGACAACAGTTGAGCTGTCCGCTACAGAGGCTTCCAACATCATGAACAAAGAAGACACAATCGCAATCTTCGGTTCTAACCAGGTTACAGCTGAGGGTGTTCTTACAGCTAACCAGAACTTAAGCGTACTTGCAGCTACTCCGGACGAAGGTATCGTTGGTGTAGGATTTGACGCAGGCGCTACAATCAAAGCAGCAGTTGCTGACGGAACACTTGTTGGTGCGGTTACACAGGCTCCTGTAGATCAGGGAAAACTTGCTATCGAAGCTCTGTATGATATCTGCGAAGGAAACGAAGTATCTGACGTTGCTACAGACGCTTACTGGTACGATGCAGAGAATATGGAAGAAGATACAATCGCTCCGAACCTCTACGACTAATTAAAACTGTTAAATTATTAGAAGTGGGTTAAAACAAAACGTGCAGCAAGGTGAGACCGGCAGTGGTTTCATCTTAAAAGAAAGGAATCGGGAAATTCCCGGTTCCTTTTTAAAAGGAAAAATATTATAATACGAGGAGGACATACTATGTTAAAAGGAATCCCGAAAATATTATCACCTGAGCTTTTGAAAGTGCTGGCTGAGATGGGACACAGCGACAGACTTGTAATTTCGGATGGAAACTTCCCGGCAGAGTCCATGGGAAAAGATGCGATTGTGATTCGCTGTGACGGGCATGGTGTGCCGGAACTTCTGGACGCGATTTTGCAGGTGTTTCCGCTGGACACCTATGTGGAGCATCCGGTCAATCTGATGGAAGTGATGCCTGGAGATGATGTGGAGACACCGATCTGGGATACTTATAAAGAGATTATCCGCAAATACGATGATCGGGGAGACGCTGTGGTAGGAAACATTGAGCGTTTTGCTTTTTATGAGGAAGCAAAGAAAGTATATGCGATCATTGCCACCGGAGAATCCGCGCTTTACGCAAATATCATGCTTCAGAAGGGCGTAGTGACAGAATAAGAGAAACGAACGGAGGACACGATATGCTGGATCATGTGGAAATTTTATTTGAAAATATGAAGCCGATGATGAAAAAACTCAAAAAGGCTTCTTATCAGAAAAACATGGAGGAGTTTCTTGCACAGCACGGCCATTATTTCCGTGAGATGACCATGGTAATGGATCAGGCGGAGGATAAGGCGGATGCGGCGGAGCAGATCGCAAAAACATTTTCGGAGCAGGTGGAGAAGGCTTATACATCGCCGAAAAAGGGCCGCATAGACGGAGTTGTACAGATGGATCTGAATTTTTTTATGATCTACTACGTGTTCCCGGCAATTCTGATGACAGAGCATAAGGATGCGAAAATAATAGCAGATCACCTTCGTGATGAGTGGGGGAGACGGTTTAAGGACAGTAAGATTGAATATACGGATTATGACTCTCTTTATGGGGCTTTTCGTGAGAAGATATTTGGGATTTTCTGACAAAACCTTGCAAAGAGAGGATAACTGTGATAGAATAATGCTTGTTTATCTGCAGGAGGTGTAGAAATGGATATTCTGAAGATTGTTTTAACGATCATCTTTGTTATAGACTGCATTGCGCTGGCAACGATTATTCTGTTGCAGGAAGGAAAATCGGCCGGACTTGGTACGATCAGCGGAGCTGCGGACACATACTGGGGACATAACAAAGGACGTTCAATGGAAGGTACGCTTGTAAAAGTTACCCGTGTTGTCGCAGTACTCTTTATGGTACTTGCCGTAGTATTGAATCTGGGTATCTTTAGTTAGTATCAAATGCACTATATCGGAAGATAATAATTACGTAAGCACTCTATACAGATATAGAGTGCTTATGTTTTTCTGCAGGAAATTCACGGGGAGATTTTGATATGGATCAGACATTTGAAAAAAGAAAAAAAGTAATCTATGATTTCATCTGCGATGATCTTTACGTTCCGATGAAGGTAAAGGAGATAGCGGCTGTGCTTCAGATTCCGAGAGAACAGAGAGATGAGCTGAAGGAGATACTCGATGCTCTTGTTGAGGAAGGGAAAGTTGCGCTTTCCAAGAGAGGGAAGTACAGCAAAGGCCATGCTGAACATTATAAAGGGATTTTCCAGGCGAACAGCAGGGGATTTGGATTTGTCGCGCCCGAGGATGGAGGAGAGGACGTATTTATCTCGGAGGATAATATGCTTGGAGCTTTCCAGGGGGATGAGGTAGAGTATATCATAACGGCCGCGCCTTCCGGGAGACGGCGGGAAGGAAAGATCGTCAGGATCCTTTCGCATACGGTCCGCAAGATCGTCGGCCTGTATGAGAAGAGCAGAAATTTCGGATTTGTCCGGCCGGATAATCAGAGATACCTGAATGACATATATATACCTTCCGGGAAAGAAATGGGAGCAATGACCGGGCATAAGGTTGTTGTGGAACTGACGTCCTATGGCGGGGAACACGCGAAACCGGAAGGGAGAATCATTGAAATTATCGGGCATATCAATGATCCCGGAACGGATATTCTTTCCATTGTTATGGATTACGGAATCCGGACAGAATTTCCCGAGAAGGTACTGAATCAGGCTGTGCGCGTGGGAAAAGAAGTGAGCGAGGCGGACTGCGCCGGAAGAAAAGATTTGAGAGACTGGCAGATGGTCACGATCGACGGTGAGGACGCGAAAGATCTGGATGATGCCGTATCTCTTACAATGGAAGGAGAAAATTATGTCCTGGGCGTACACATTGCGGATGTGACGAACTATGTCCAGGAGAGAAGCGCCCTTGACAGGGAAGCGCTTGAGCGCGGAACAAGTGTATATCTTGCGGACCGCGTAATTCCGATGCTGCCGCAGAAGCTTTCCAACGGGATATGCTCCCTGAATGCAGGAGAGAACCGGCTGGCCCTGTCCTGCATCATGAAGATCTCAAAAACAGGGGAGATCGTGGATCATGAAATTGCGGAGACTGTAATCTGTGTGGATCGGAGAATGAGCTACAGCGGAGTACAGAAGATTCTCCAAAGCGATGAGCAGGCGCTGAAGGAAAATGAAGAATTCGTTCCGATGATCCTGCAGATGAAGGAACTGTCCGATCTGATCCGTGAGCGGCGAGGAAGACGCGGATCCATTGATTTTGACTTCCCTGAGACGAAGATACTGCTTGATGAGAACGGGAAACCGGTAGAGATCCGGCCTTACGAGAGAAACGATGCCACGAAAATCATAGAAGACTTCATGCTTATGGCAAACGAAACAGTGGCGGAGGAGTATTTCTGGAGAGAACTGCCCTTCCTCTATCGTACTCATGAGGTGCCGGATGAAGAGAAGATCAGAAAGCTGTCCACATTTATTAATAATTTCGGTTACCACATTCATGTTCGCAACGAAGTGAAGCCAAAGGAGATTCAGAAACTGCTTGGAAAAGTGGAGGGAACTCCGGAGGAGGATCTGATCAGCCGCCTTGCACTGCGATCCATGAAGCGGGCCCGCTATACGACGGAGAATACCGGACATTTTGGCCTGGCTGCAAAGTACTATACACATTTCACCTCACCGATCCGGAGATATCCGGATCTTCAGATTCATCGTATTATAAAGGAGAATCTGCGCGGCAGGCTGAACGAGAACAGGATATCCCATTACGAGGAGATCCTTCCCGAGGTGGCTCGAAAGTGCAGCGAGCGTGAACGCTCCGCCGAGGAGGCTGAACGCGAAGTGACGAAAATGAAGAAGGCTGAATATATGAGAGCGCGCATCGGCGAAGAGTATGATGGAGTGATCTCGGGCGTCACAAAATGGGGAATCTATGTGGAACTTCCCAATACAGTCGAAGGGCTGGTTCATGTGGCTGATATGAAGGACGACCATTATGAATTCTCCGAGCAGGAATATGAGCTGTATGGCAGACACACGGGAAAAACTTACAAGCTCGGACAAAGAATCAGAGTGCGCGTGGCAGATGCGGATAAAGTACAGCGGACAGTTAATTTTGAAATAATAGAGCAATAGATTGATGAGGAGAGAGCGATGGCAAAGTCAGAAAAAAAACTTATCGCTAACAATAAAAAAGCATATCATGACTATTTCATTCTGGAGAAATATGAAGCAGGCATTGTGCTGCACGGCACGGAAGTGAAATCACTCCGAATGGGAAAATGCAGTATAAAAGAAGCTTTCATCCGCGTGGAAGACGGAGAGATGTATATCTATGGAATGCATATTTCGCCTTATGAAAAAGGAAATATATTCAATAAGGATCCGCTTCGTGTAAAAAAACTGCTGCTTCATAAAAAAGAGATTCTGAAAATATTCGGGAAGATGAAGGAGCAGGGAATTACAGTGGTTCCGCTCCAGGTTTATTTCAGCGGCAGCCTCGTGAAAGTGGAGATCGGGCTGGCAAAAGGAAAGAAATTATATGACAAGCGAAACGACATAGCGAAAAAAGACCAGAAGCGCGAAGCACAGAGAGAGTTCAAAGTCAGAAATCTATAGGAGAAAATGCCATGATACAGGATATCGAACCATATCATTTAAATAACCAGTATAATCCGGTTCCGCCTGAGCCGGACAGCTTTGCACTGTACTATGAGGAACATACGGTGCTTGTGCGGAAGACGGAGGAGGGAATTACCTTTCCGCGATTCAGGGAACTGGAGCGGCTGAATGAAGAGATATACGAAGATTACATATATTTGTTTTCGGTTGATGATCAGCGCTATTATCTGCTGCAGGATATTAATCGGGAACCGTTGTCGGAATTTACAATGGAGAATACAGAGATTTTTCGCACAGCACAGCCGAAATACCATGCCTTTGCAGGTATCACCGGTTATCAGCTGAGAAACTGGTACTTAAACCATAAGTACTGCGGACGATGCGGAAAGCTGATGACGCCGGATAAAAAAGAACGCATGCTGTACTGTGAAAACTGCCATAATATGGAATTTCCGAAGATCTGTCCGGCGGTAATCATAGGAGTGACAAACGGGGATAAAATTCTGATGTCAAAATATGCCGGAAGAGCTTATAAAAAATATGCTCTCCTCGCAGGATTTACGGAGATCGGCGAGACAGTAGAACAGACGGTCGCCAGGGAAGTGATGGAGGAAGTGGGGCTGAAAGTAAAGAATATCAGATATTACAAGAGCCAGCCGTGGGCGTTCAGCGATACTCTGCTCATGGGATTTTACTGTGATCTGGACGGGGATGATACGATTATCCTGGATCAGAACGAGCTGGCGCTGGCAGAATGGTTCAGCCGTGAGGATATCCCGGAAGTGACTTCTATGGAGAGTTTGACAAATGAAATGATCATAAGGTTTAAAAACGGCGAGGTTTAGTGTATACTGGAAGAAGCGGAAGAGCGCATCTGAAATGCGACGGCAGAAAATATCATAAAATATACCGGATATTTCTGCACGCACGTAATGATGAAGGAGGTAATCTGACATGAGAGCAGAATTTGACGAGAGTCTGGTAACAGGAAACGAGATGATTGATTCACAGCATAAGGAACTGATCGACAAGATCAACAAACTGCTGGACAGCTGTGAGACGAGCAAAGATAAACTGGTGGCTGTGAAGACACTGGATTACCTTGCGGACTACACAGAGTTCCACTTCGGAGAAGAAGAGAAACTGCAGGAGTCTATCAACTATCCGGGAATTGACCAGCATAAAAAAGAACATGACAAACTGCGCGAGGTAGTGAAAGATCTGTACGATATGCTGGAGGAAGAAGAGGGACCGTCTGAGGCATTCGTAGAGCAGGTCAATAAAAATGTGATTGAGTGGCTGTATCGTCATATCAAAGGGTTCGACCGGTCAGTGGCAGAATACAAATTCATGAACGAGAGCAGTGAGAGACTGTAAAATCTGAGCTTGTCTGATTCTTTCAAGAAGGAAAAACGTTCGAGAACTGCGGAATAAAGTTTGTAAAGACGTATTCAAAGGGGAGGGGCATTGTCTTTTGCTCCGCTCCATGAGGCAAGAAAAACTAGAAAACCTGAAAAATGATTAAAAACAATCGGGCAGATGGACAACTCGTTTCACTCAAACAATTCCATCTGCCCGATTAACATCATTTCCCAGGTTTTAAGTTTTTTAGCCTCATTCCGAAGTCGCCAAATCCAACGCCCCTTCCCTTTGAAAATCGTTCCATGCTTATACTCCGCAGTTCTCTGCGCTCTCCAAATCGGAAGAGTCAGAGCAAATGCAGATTTTGAAAAGCACGGACGCAGTCGGAAAGGTATCGACTAAGAGCTATAAATTTTTAAACCTGACAACATTGTTTAAAACTGACTGTCTGAATTCATAGATCTTAGTCGTTATCCTGCCGGTTCTGTCTGGCTTCTAAATCGCGAGTACGTCGAACCGGAAACTTACCGGTTAGGACAGCGCAGAAATCCGCGGGAGACAATTCTCGAATGTCTTTCGGAGGAAAGGGGATGCCGGAGACGGTGACTTCGGAGGGAGCTTTAGAAAAAGTTAATGAGCGGGAAAACTGCGTTGGATTGAAAATGGAAATTGTCTGAGCGAAGCGAGTTGTTCCATTTTCAATCCTGTTTTTAGCAGGTTTCCCGCTCATTTAGTTTTTCTTAGTTCCCGGAGCGGAGCCGAATCCGGTATTTCCTTCCCGCAGAATATACTTTCAAAAATTATCTCCCGCGGATTTCGGACTTGTTCTATCCAGGTTTTCGGTCCGACAAACTCAGATTTCATCCACTTTGTAGCACGCCATTGCATATGGTATGAAATATCCTTTCTCATGCCGGCAGACCGGGCATACGGGGGGAGCCTGCTGTCCTTCGTGGATATAGCCGCAGTTTGTGCACATCCATTTGGCAATGCTGCCCTTCCCGTAGTAAGTGTTGTTTTCCAGCAGTTCTGCCAGTTTAGCAAAACGTATTTCATGTATATGCTCTACTTCGGCGATCTGGAAGAATGCGGAAGCGGCTTCGTGAAAACCTTCTTCTTTCGCGGTGTCTCCGAACGCCTGATAGACGTCGGCATATTCTTCGTGTTCATTGTGTTCTGCAGCGCGGAGCAGTTCGCTTAGGGTTTCCTGCTGGTCGATGGGATAAGTGCCATCGATATGAATGGTTTCGCCGGAAAGCTCTCTGAGCAGGTCATAATACCGTTCGGCATGCGCGCGCTCCTGATCAGCAGTATAGCGGAAGATATCCGCAATCGTGAGCATGCCTTCTTTTTCAGCCTTTTCGGCGGCGATTGTATATCGGTTGCGCGCCTGGCTCTCTCCGGCAAAGGCCCGCATAAGATTTTCCTTTGTTCTGCTTTCAGAAAAATTAACAGCCATGGTACATCCTCCTTTTTACAGAAAAGTATGTGCCATGGCTGAAAAAATATACATGTTCGATTCGGCTTCGTGCCGGAATTTCTGCGTAATATCAGTTGAATCCGATCAGGCGTCTTGCCACGCTGTAGGCGAGGGAAGAGACTTTTCTTCCCGAACGTCCCGGAAGGTTCATTGTCTGGCCTAATATGCCGTAGCGGATCTTAACATAGGTCTTATAATCTTTCCGCTTCAGATAGTTCCACAGTTCTTTCTTTTTGACAAGATTTTCCTGCTTTTTAGAACGGATGCAGAGGATGGATGACACGGTCATCATGATTGCAAGATAGTTGATCATGTATTTGCGCAGTTTTTTGCTTCCGATCATCTTCAGTTCATACATGGCGATCATTGTCTTTGTGACAAAGAGCTGCTGATCGATCCGGCTGATCATAACCTTTTCGTTTACGGACTGATCTTCGCGTCCGATAAAATACCTGTAGAAATCTACGTTCAAATAGTAGAGCGTGCGGACATGCGGGAGTGGATAATATACATAGATATTGTCCACGTAAAATGTGTGTTTCGGCAGAGAAAGCTGGCACAGCTTCAGCATTTCCGTGCGGTAAATAACTGAGTGCATGAGGATGTACTGATCCAGACGGAAACGACCGATGTCATCCCAGCGCAAAACCTGGTTTTCCCGCAGCACATCGTCATAGCGGATGACTTTCTTGTGCTCCATGCCGACCTTTTCATAAACATAATTGGAAATTACCATATCAACCTGTGAATCTGCCTTTGTAAAGCCCTTTATGGCATCGAGGATTTTCATCAGGGAGTCTTCGTCCAGCCAGTCATCGCTGTCGACAACTTTAAAATATTGTCCGGTAGCGTGTGCAAGCCCGCAGTTTACCGCATCGCCGTGACCGCCGTTTTCTTTATTGACAGCTTTTATGATCGTGGGGTATTTTTCCTGATATTGTTCGGCAATCTTCTGAGTGCCGTCTTTAGAGCCGTCATTAACGATGATGATTTCCACATCTTCCCCGCCGGGAAGAATGGAGTTGATTGCTTTTTCCATATACGCTTCCGAGTTATAACACGGAATGGCAAAGGAGATATATTTCATTATTTTCCCTCCTCACAGAGAAGATGAACAGTGTTCTCTGTGTATAATTTCTGCAAAACGGAGCGCGCAGGTGGAAAATTCTGCGGCAGGCCGTCTGCCAGATTATTATAGCATTGTTTCTTGTGTATTGTAAAATTTATTTTTTTCGGATATAGTAAGTATACATAATAGTTCGGCCATCAGGGCAGGAACATGTTTTCAGAACGAATGAGGAGGAAGCAAATGAAGAAAAACGTGATCGTCGGACAGTCCGGCGGACCGACAGCAGTAATTAACGCAAGCCTGTACGGAGTGGTATATGAAGCTCTGAACAGGGAAGATGTATTCGGAACAGTATATGGAATGGTGAATGGTATCGAAGGGTTCTTGAACGGGAAGGTTATGGATATGGAGCCGCTGGAGCAGTCCGGAGAGCTGGAACTGATCAGGACAACACCGGGATCTTATCTTGGATCCTGCAGATATAAACTGCCTGAAGATCTGAATGATGAAGTGTACCCGAAACTGTTTGAGAAGTTTGCAGAATATGGGATTGGATATTTCTTCTATATCGGAGGAAATGATTCGATGGATACGGTGAGCAAGCTCTCCAGATATGCGGAAAAAGTGGCAAGCGACATTCGGTTCATGGGAATCCCGAAGACGATTGACAATGACCTTGTGATGACGGATCATACACCGGGATACGGAAGCGCTGCAAAATATGTTGCTTCTACAGTGCGCGAGATCTCTCTTGACGCATCTGTCTATGACAATAAGAAGTCGGTGACAATTGTAGAGATTATGGGACGTAATGCCGGATGGCTTACGGCGGCCGGCGCACTGGCGAGAAAATATGAAGGAGACAATCCTGTGCTGATCTATCTGCCGGAAACCGCTTTTGATCCGGAACGGTTTATCGAGGATGCGGCAAAAGCGATGGAGAAAGTGTCGAACATTGTTGTCTGTGTTTCCGAGGGAATTCACGACGGAAAAGGAACATTCATCTGCGAACTGGCAAGCGATGTGGGGGTGGATACGTTCGGCCATAAGATGCTCACCGGTTCCGGCAAATATCTTGAGAACCTCGTGAAAGAGAAGCTGGGCGTGAAAGTACGTTCCATCGAGCTTAATGTCAGCCAGAGGTGTTCGTCTTCCATGCTTTCGGGTACAGATCTCAAGGAAGCGGTTGCATCCGGAGCGTACGGTGTGAAATGCGCTGCGGAAGGTGCGACCGGAAAGATGATCGCATTTAAACGGCTGCCGGGCGAAGATTACAGGATTGATTATGTGGCAGAGGATGTGAATCTGATCTGCAATCAGGAGAAGACAGTGCCGCTTGAGTGGATTACGGAAGACGGCTCGGATATAGGAAAAGAATTTATCGATTATGCGTTCCCGCTGATTCAGGGGGAAGTGAGCGTTCCGACAAAGGATGGACTGCCGCTTTTTGCATATCGGAAATAAATACGGAATCGGCAGAAAAAACGCGCCTCTCAGCAGAGCTGAGTGGCGCAGTTTTTTTTCAGAGACATTTCGACAAGTCCGTGAACACCGCAGTGGACCATGCTCTTTACGGCGCTGTCCGTGTAGAATGCCATATGCTGGGTGTGAATTACATTTTTAAACTGACGCAGGTATGCCATATCACGGTTCGCGAAGATATCGGTCTTAAGGTCCCGGTGAACGATATCCTCCTCGTATTCCATGCAGTCAAGCCCGAGAGCGCCGATGTGCTCTGATTCGATGCCGGAGATCAGTGCCTTGACATCTGTGAGCGCTCCTCTGGCGCAGTTGATGAGAACCACTCCTTTTTTCATTTTAGACAGTGTGTCCGCGTTGATCATGTGGTGTGTCTCATCTGTGAGCGGGGTATGCAGGGAAATGATATCGGATTCGGCGTACAGTTTTTCAAGCGGAACATATTCCGCGAGATCTTCTATGCCGGGGTTTTTGCGGCGGCTGTAAGCCAGAGTGCGGCAGCCGAAGCCGGACAGCTCCTTTATAACAGTGCTTCCGATCTGCCCGGTTCCGATGATTCCCACGGTCAGGTCTTTCAGCTCGCGTCCGATCAGCCCGCCCAGGGAATAATCATTTACCTGTGTGCGCCACAGAGCCTGCTTGTAATTGCGCAGGCAGAGAAGGATCATCATAATCGTGTAGTCGGCAACTCCGTGAGGGTCATACTGTGCGTTGCAGACATGGATACCGATTTTTTTCGCATAGGAGACATCGATATGGTTATATCCGATGGTGCGGGTGGAGAGATAGACAATCCCGCTTTTTTTCATGAGGTCAAGTTCTGGTTTCCGGTAATTATACATGCCGAGAATGCTGACGCCGCTTCCCGGAGACAGTTTCGGAATCATATCCATGGTAAGTCCTTCGCTGTGAAGTTCCAGATCAATGCCCGGCAGCCGGGAAAGCTCGTTAAAATATTCTGTTTCATCTTCTCTTGCTTCAAATGCATAAATTTTCATAGTAATCTCTGTTATCCTCCGTTTTGGGAATGTGATGCGATGATTATATGAAACGGCGCCGCTCCTGTCAATCCAGCGCTTTGACGCGGCAAACCGCTGCGCTTCTGCGCGGCACAGCACACTCTGAAAATGAAAATCCCTGTCAATCCATTGTTCTGATAAAAAAACGTTTTCCTGCATAGGTATGATAGAGGAGGTGGGATTGTGAGTCAGAAAATAGAAAACATTCTGAATCTTGCACTGGATGCGACAGAAGATGAGCGGGCGCGCTCGGGAGAGCTGGATATAGGGTATGATCCGGCGACAAAGGAGTGGGAGGTGATTGTGAAATACTCCGGATCATTGGAGAGGGGAAGAGCCATTGCGGAAGCGGCAGCGGAGCTGGCGGAAGGATATGCGATTGTCATTATAAAGGAAGACCGGATTGAAGAACTGGCAGCGCTTCCGGAGATAGAATTTGTCGAAAAGCCGAAGAGTCTGTATTTTGAGAACGATGTGGGGCGTCAGGTGTCCTGCATTGATTCAGTCAGAGTACGTCCGTATGGGCTGACTGGAAGAGGCGTACTGATTGGCATTCTGGACAGTGGGATTGATTATGCGAATCCGGATTTCCGCAATGAGGACGGAACAACAAGGATTCTGGCGCTGTGGGATCAGACAGTTCCCGGATCGCCGCCGGAGGGGTATTTTCTGGGAACAGAATATACGCGGGAGCAGATCAATGAGGCGCTGGCGCAGCCGGATCCGGCAGCCCGTTTTGCGATAGTCCCGAGCGGTGATGTGAGCGGACACGGTACAGCGGTGGCGGGGATTGCTGCGGGCAGCGGGCGCGGAAGTGCGGGACAGCGATATCAGGGAGCGGCGCCTGAGTCAGAATTGATTGTGGTGAAACTGGGAATGCCGCGGGCAGATGGATTTCCAAGGACAACGGAATTGATGCAGGGAGTAGATTATATTGTAAAAAAAGCACTCAGCGTGAAAATGCCTGTGGCAGTGAATGTCAGTTTCGGGAACACGTACGGCTCTCATGACGGAACATCCCTTCTGGAGCGTTTTTTCAATGACATATCGGATACATGGAAAAATGTGATCTGTGTGGGGAGCGGAAATGAAGGGGCGAGCGCAGGGCATGCGGAAGGACAGCTGAAGGATGAGACAGAAACCGTAGTAGAACTTGCGGTTCAGGAGAGGGAGACTTCTCTGAATGTACAGATCTGGAAGTCCTATGTAGATGAGGTGGAGATATCGCTGGTCAGTCCGGGCGGGAGAAGATTGGGACCCATACAGGAGATTCTCGGCCCTCAGAGGATTTTTCTGGAGAATACGGAACTTCTGATCTATTATGGGGAGCCGAAGCCTTACAGTGTGAAGCAGGAGATTTACATATCTTTTCTCCCGCGCCAGCTCTATGTAGACAGTGGAGTGTGGAAGATCGTTCTGACACCCCGCAGAATCGTGGAAGGCAGATATCAGATGTGGCTGCCTGTGCAGGATGCTCTGAATATGGGAACGGCGTTTCAGCAGCCTGAGAGTTCGGGGACGCTGACGATTCCGTCTACAGCATCTCTTGTAGTGACTGTGGCGGCATATGATGCGCGTACATTTTCTTATGCGGATTTTTCGGGAAGAGGATGGGCGGAGATCTATGAGGGATCCGGAGTTCCGAAGCCGGATCTTGCCGCGCCCGGCGTTCAGGTGAACGCGCCGGTTCCGGGAGGGGGATACCGGGCGTTCAGCGGCACATCATTTGCCGCGCCGTTCGTAACAGGCGGCGCAGCTCTTCTGATGGAGTGGGGGATTATAAACGGGAACGATCCATACCTGTACGGAGAAAAAGTGAAAGCTTATCTGAGAAGAGGCGCGCGGGAACTGCCGGGATATGACAGCTGGCCCAATGCACTTCTCGGATACGGGGCGCTGTGCGTGCGGGACAGTATTCCGCGGTGAGTATGCCGGGCTGCCGATGCCGAATGACGTCGGTGCGCCTAACGGGGATGCGCAGACGTCCTGGTGTGTGATTTGGCGCGGCAGGACGCTGCGTGATTTGAGCCCTGTACACGGGTACTCCCTCTGTGTTAGAATAGACAGAGAGTTTTACAGGATGAAATGACACAGGAGAATACCATGAGATCACTATTGATTTATCTGAAAGATTATAAGAAGGAAACCGTGCTGGCGCCTCTTTTTAAAATGCTGGAGGCGTCTTTTGAACTTTTCGTGCCGCTTGTGATGGCGGCGGTGATTGACGTTGGAATTGCAGGAAATGACAGGCCCTATATTATCAGGATGTGCCTGGTGCTGATCGCGCTTGGGGTGATTGGGCTTGCCTGCTCGATCACGGCGCAGTATTTTTCCGCCAGGGCGGCTGCCGGCTTCGGGACAGGTGTGCGTCACGCGCTGTTCGCGCATATTCAGAGTTTTACCTTTACAGAGATGGATACGCTGGGAAGTTCCACCCTTGTCACACGCATGACAAGTGATGTGAACCAGGCGCAGTCGGGCGTCAACCTTGTTCTCAGGCTGTTCCTGCGTTCGCCGTTTATTGTGTTTGGGGCAATGGTGATGGCGTTTACTGTGGATGTGCAGGCAGCGCTGATTTTCGTGGTTGTTATCCCGGTCCTGTCGGTGATTGTGTTCGGGGTTATGCTGATTACCATGCCGTTGTACCGGAAAGTACAGACGAACCTTGACAGTGTGCTGCTTGCCACGAGAGAGAATCTGGCAGGAGCCCGTGTGATCCGCGCATTCAATAAGGAAGAGGATGAGAGAAAACGTTTTGAAGATGCAAACCAGATGCTGACAGATGCGCAGAAATTCGTGGGAAGGATCTCTGCTCTTATGAATCCGCTGACTTATATTGTGGTAAACGGCGGAATCATTGTTCTGATTTACGTGGGCGCTGTCCGCGTGAATGTGGGAAGCCTGACCCAGGGCGAGGTTGTGGCGCTTGTCAACTATATGTCCCAGATCCTGGTGGAACTGGTGAAACTGGCCAATCTGATCATTACTGTCACGAAAGCAGTGGCTTGCGGCAACCGGATCGAAAATGTGCTGAAGATTAAACCGGACATGAAATCAGGGGATATTCTGTGGGAAGCTTCTGCGGGAAGCAGTGCGGACGAAGCGCATCTGACGGAAACGGAGAAAAATGCTGCGGCGCCTGCAGTAGAATTCTCTCATGTATCACTGACCTATAAGGGGGCAGGCGCGGAGTCTCTTTCGGATATCACTTTCCGTGCGGGAAAAGGACAGACGATCGGTATCATAGGAGGAACTGGTTCGGGCAAGTCTTCTCTTGTAAATCTGATCCCGCGGTTCTATGATGCCACGGAAGGAGAAGTCAGGATTAACGGAAGAAATATTAAAGAGTATGATATCAAAAATCTCAGGAGCCATATCGGGGTTGTGCTTCAGAAAGCTGTACTCTTTAAGGGAACAATTGCTGATAACCTGAAGTGGGGAAATGAAAACGCCGCTCAGGAGGACATGGAAGAGGCGCTGCGTATTTCTCAGGCAAAAGAGTTTGTTGACCAGAAACAGGGAAGGCTGGAATTCAGGATTGAACAGGGCGGGCGCAATCTGTCCGGCGGGCAGAAGCAGAGACTGACTATTGCAAGGGCGCTTGTGCGCAGGCCGGAAATCCTGATTCTGGATGACAGCGCTTCAGCACTTGATTTTGCCACAGATGCTGCGCTGCGAAGCGCGATTCATAATATGAAGGAAAAACCGACCGTATTCATCGTCTCCCAGCGTGCGGCTTCCATCCGGTTCGCGGATCAGATCATTGTTCTGGATGAAGGGGAGATGGCGGGAATCGGGACTCATGCGGAGCTGCTCGAGAGCTGCCCGGCATATCAGGAGATCTATTATTCCCAATTTCCGAAGGAGGCAGTGTCAAATGGCTGAAAAGAACATGACAGAGAAGAAAAAAGTAAAACAGAGTGAGACGCTGAAGAAGGTGTTCCGGCATCTTGGCAGGTACCGCATTTTTGTTGTGTTTTCGATTCTTCTGGCAACGGTATCGGTAGCCCTGACCCTCTATATACCGAAGCTGACTGGATATGCGGTGGACTATATTCTCGGGGCAGGGGCGGTTAATTTCCCGGGCGTGTTCCGGGTGATGATTCAGATCGGTGTCTGCACGCTGATCACGGCGCTGGCACAGTGGCTGATGAATGTGTGCAATAATAAGATGACCTATCAGGTGGTGCAGGATATCAGGAATGAAGCGTTCCGCAAGATTGAGATTCTGCCGCTGAAATATATCGACGGACATCCCTACGGAGATATAGTCAGCCGGGTGATTGCGGATGTTGATCAGTTCGCCGACGGTCTGCTGATGGGATTTACTCAGCTCTTTACCGGAGCTGCCACGATTGTGGGCACGTTCTGCTTTATGCTTTCCGTAAATGTGACAATTACGTTTGTGGTTGTCCTGATTACTCCGGTATCCTTTGTGGTGGCGAATTTTATCGCGAGACGGACATTTGCCATGTTCCGGATGCAGTCGGAGATCCGGGGAGAGCAGACAGGGCTGATTGACGAGATGATTGGAAATCAGAAGGTTGTTCAGGCGTTTGGACGGGGCGATGACGTCACGGAACGGTTTGACAAGGTGAATAAAAAACTGGGGGATGCATATCTGCGTGCTACGTTTTTTTCTTCCATCACGAATCCGGCTACCAGGTTCGTGAACAGTCTCGTATATACAGGCGTGGGAATTACGGGTGCGTTTGCGGCGATTAATGGTTCCCTGTCCGTGGGGCAGCTGTCCAGCTTCCTGAGTTATGCGAACCAGTATACCAAGCCGTTTAATGAGATATCGGGCGTGGTTACAGAATTTCAGAACGCGGTTGCGTGCGCGCAGAGGATTTTCGACCTGATCGAGGAAGAGCCGCAGGTGCCGGAGCCGGATAATGCTGTAGAACTTCGCGATATCAGAGGAAATGTGGAAGCAGACCATGTGGAATTCTCCTATGTGCCGGGACAGGAGCTGATCCGGGATTTTAATCTGAAAGTAAAACCGGGGCAGAAGATTGCCATTGTAGGACCGACCGGGTGCGGGAAAACCACGCTGATCAACCTGCTGATGCGGTTCTATGATGTAAATGGCGGAAGCATAGCGGTTGAGGGAACGGACATCCGGGAACTGACGAGAAAAAGTCTGCGTGCAGGGTACGGAATGGTTCTTCAGGACACGTGGCTGAAGACCGGAACGATCCGGGATAATATTATGATGGGAAGACCGGACGCTGCGGAAGAAGAGATGATCGAGGCGGCGAAAGCATCCCATATCCATGGCTTTATCAGAAGACTGCCCAAAGGATATGACACTTGGATTACAGAGGATGGAGGCGGGCTGTCTCAGGGACAGAAGCAGCTGTTATGTATCGCGCGCGTGATGCTGTGCAGACCGCCCATGTTAATTCTGGATGAGGCGACATCGTCGATTGACACGAGAACAGAGATGCGGATTCAGGCAGCGTTTGCGAAGCTGATGGAGGGGAGGACAACCTTTATCGTGGCGCACAGACTGTCCACCATACGGGAGGCAGATGTGATTCTTGTGATGAAAGACGGACGCATCATCGAACAGGGAAACCATGACAGCCTGCTGAAACAGGGAGGGTTCTATAAACATCTGTATGAAAGTCAGTTTGCCCTCGCATCGGAAGCGGCGACGTAACGCGGCGGAAGGTGGAAGACAGAGAAATAGAAAGAGGGACAGGAGAAAAAGAGATGACAAAATTAAGTACATTATGCTATATCGAGCAGGACGGCAGGTATCTGATGCTGCACCGGACAGTGAAGGAAAATGACGTAAACAAAGACAAGTGGATTGGTGTGGGCGGTCACTTTGAGGAAGGGGAGAGTCCGGAAGAGTGTCTCCTCCGGGAAGTGAAGGAAGAGACCGGGTACACACTGACTTCATGGCGTTACCGGGGAATCGTGACTTTTGTGTATGGGGAGAATGTGGTGGAATACATGTCCCTCTATACTGCGGATGAATTTACCGGTGAGCCTGTTGCATGCGATGAAGGGGAACTTGAGTGGGTAGACAAATCCGCCGTTTCATCTCTTGAGCTCTGGGAGGGAGATAAGATTTTCTTCCGTCTGCTCGATGAGGAGAGACCATTCTTCTCTCTGAAGCTTGTCTATGACACGAAGGATGTTCTCCAATATGCGGCTCTGGACGGTGTTCCGATGGAGCTGTTCGATGAGGTGCGCCCGGATGGGAGCAGGACCGGAAAAGTGGTGGAGCGGAGTATCGCCCATGAAGAGGGAATCCTCCATGCGACATCCCATATCTGGATCGTAAGGCCGAATGAAGAGAGCGGATATGATCTGCTTCTTCAGAAAAGAAGTGAGACGAAGGATTCCAATCCGGGGTGTTATGACATTTCCTCCGCCGGGCATGTGGAAGCCGGACATGATTATCTGGAGAGCGCGCTCAGGGAGATGAAAGAAGAGCTCGGGATCACTGCTCTTCCGGAACAGTTAAAAGAGATCGGGACGCGGCAGTGCGGATTTGAAGGTGAGTTCTACGGACGCCCGTTCCGGGACAATGAGCTGAGCCGTATCTATATCTATGAGGAGCCGGTGGAGGCAGAAGACCTGAAGCTCCAGGAGTCTGAGGTGTCTGAAGTGATCTGGATGGATTATGGAATGTGCAGGGAAATGGTAATCGGGAATCTCTTTTCACACTGTATCTATGTGGATGAACTGGATATCCTCGGGGAGGCGCTTGGAATTTTAGAGTACCCGTGGGACGAGTGAGTGTGACAGAGAGTGGTATAATATATGAAGCTGCCGGATCGTACAGTGGATCCGGCAGCGTTACTGTGCTGATGCGGAGTAGAAAAGTCCTGCGTCCGGCGGCAGAAAAGTGAAGACAAAGAACAGGATGGCAGAAAGCAGTGTGAGAAGAAAAATGGCTTTCTGCCATTTCTGTATCCAGTGGGCTGAATTCAGTTTCCACGCGGTGAGAAACGCGGCTGCTGTGCTGAGGAAAAAGATACCAATGTCAACGGCTGTGTAAGTGCGTCCGAGCACACCGGAGTAGGTGTAGAAGAGGACCGGGATGCAAAGCGTGCCCAGAAGGATGCCGGAATGCAGGGAGGGCCTCAGTGAAGGCAGGTCCTTCCGGAGAGAGCGGGGGGGAAAGAGACTCCAGAGAAGAGCCGGGAAAAAGAGAAGTTTCATGTGCTCCCATATAGATTCGTTTACCGGACTGATCAGCGCGGCGAGCGGATTCCGGCCGGACCAGTCATAGAAAAAGTGGGACAGGGTTCCGAGCACTGAGGTAAAGAGGAATCCTGCCGCCAGATAATGTTTGATTCTGAACATAAAAACACCTGCATCTGCGATTTGATAATCGTAGCTTATGCAGGTGTGCTGTGTTTTATTCCTGAAATATGGATGTTTTATATTCGGGAACAGCTACTTCCCGGCAAGAAACGTGAGGAGCGCTTTCGATGAGTAATTCAGGATCAGATTCCGCGGAACTTTCGCAAGCCGCGCTGCATCTGCCGCATATGTAAAATCTCCTACGTGCTTTGTCCCGTGGCTGTCGCTGGAGAAGAGCACAGGATAATTATAGTAGACGGACAGGTTTAAAAGAATCAGATCGCTGAATTTTGTATCGCCCCGATAGCCTTCCGGACTCAGGGAACTGTTGTTGATCTCGAGCAGTACGTGGTGTTCCATGGCTGCCTCGAACAGTTTGAACAGATCAACCGGGAATTTCGTGTCATCGCAGTGCCCGATAATTGATACGTGAGGATTTTTCATTGCGTTAATGTAGGCGGCGGTGTTTTCCTCTGCGGATCCCGGCTTGATCGTCGGTCTGTGCATGCTGGCGATGACATAATCAAGCGGTTCAAGAATTGAATCATCGAGATCCAGTTTTCCTTCATAATTTATAATATTCGCTTCCGCACCGTAGAGCATCCGGACGCCGAGCCGTTCGCGCTGCGCGTATTTCAGGTTCCGGAAGTATGAGACGCGTCCTCCTCCCAGTGTCGCGGGGCCGTGGTCGGAAATTCCGAGCATCTTCAGATTCCTTGCCGCGGCGGCTTTGACCATATCCGTGATGGTGGCGCCGGAACCGTGTCCGCTTGCGATGGTGTGGGTGTGTATATCGAATTCGTAACGTTCGGTAATGGCAGCGGGTTCTGCTGCGCTGCGGCGGGCATGGTCTGTGTTATGTGGAAGTTGATAAAATGCCATAAAACAATGCCTCGCTTTCTGATAAAAGTATCACTGATTTCAGTATCCAACATTTTGTTTCCGGTGTCAATGGAAAAAACGCAAAAGACAAATAAAAGACAACGATATCTGTGTTGGTTTGTGTGGAAAAGGACTGGGGAAACCGTCTGAATGCCGTTGATTTACGTTGACTTACAGGGGTATATGAAGTATAATTATGATAATTGCAGGACAAGAAAAATCCGGTTGAATAAGTGGTTTGTCTGTGAGCGGAATCCTGCCCGCTGCGCATACCTGGCCGCCGGAACAGCAGAATTTGGGAAATGTTGGAGAAAAAACGGAAACCCACTAAAAACCAACACCAAAACAGGTTGACTGCTGTGGGATTGTGTGGTAATATTCAACTAGAAACAACACAAAACAAAAAGTTTTGTA
>CALWBC010000076.1 GCA_944375755.1 uncultured Mediterraneibacter sp.
GCTGACGCTGCCGAAGAATCCGACAAAAACAGGATATACCTTTAAAAGGTGGGAAGGCGTTATAGACGGAGGAATCTATTCGGTAACCGAGCCCATTGAAATACACGATGATCTTACCCTGTACGCTGTTTTCGAAAAGAATGCGGCGGTTACGGAGAAAGAGGAAGAGAAGAAGACAGAACCCGAAAAAGAGACGGATCAGACCAGGAAAGAGGAGAAGAAGACAGATAAGAAGGACAAGGATAAAAAAGAGAACAAAAAAGACGAGAAAAAAGCAGATACTACGAAAAAGGCTGTGAAGACCGGTGATGGGAATGAAGCGGCTCCTGTTATTCTGACGATGGTTCTCGCCTGGAGCGTGGCTGGCGTTGTCATCGTGATACGGCGCAGAAATTTGAGAGGCAGACTGTGATGCGATGCCTGGGCAAAAGAGCAGAACGATGCTGGAGCGGATTGCCGCAGTACATGATAACTGAAAATTGAAGAAGCCGTATGATCTGTCATACGGACTGAGAAAAGAGAGATCGGACTGGCAGGGTCCGGTCTCCTTTTTATGCTTATGTTTTTTATATTTCGCGAAAGTTGTCCTTTATTTCCTGGTGGACAAGTTGTAAAATAGATCAGACAGAGTCTGTCTGATGAAAAGAAGATTCCATTTCCGGACAGGCGGAGACAAATAATATTTACAAAAAGAGAGGGACTATAAATGAATAAAAAGGAAATACTCGAGATCCGCAAGCAGTTTACACCTGCGAACTGCGCAATTACCAGAATCTGCGGGTGCTATGTGGACCATGAAAAAGAAAAGAAAATGGAGTCCAGAGAAGCGTTCCTTTCCCTGCCGGAAGAGGAAGCGTTTAAATATTTTGATATATTCAAGAAAACACTGTCAGGCACGGTGGGAAAAAATATGCTGAACCTGGAATTCCCTCTGGACGCAGAGATGCCGGGCGGCACACAGGAGTTCCTGCTGAAGTTAAGGAACAGCAAGCTGCAGGATGACATGCTGCTGGAAGAATTTTACGATAAGGTGATCGCTACATATGACTATGCGGAGAATTACTATATTATCCTGATTCACGCCATGTATGATATCCCGGGAAAATCGTCGGATGATATCGAGATGTTTGACGCATCGGATGAGGTGTATGAGTACCTCCTTATGAGCATCTGTCCGGTATCTCTGTCAAAGGCAGGGCTCTGCTACAACGCGGAGGATAACCGGATCGAAGACCGGATTCGCGACTGGATTGTAGATATGCCGGACAAGGGATTCCTTTTTCCCGCGTTCAACGACAGAAGCACGGACCTTCACAGCATGCTTTATTACACAAAGAAATCCGGTGAGCTGCAGCCGGAGATGATTGATCAGCTGCTGGGCGCGAAGATGCCCATGTCCGCCGATTCTCAGAAGGAGACGTTCCAGATGATTATCGAGGATACATTGGGTGAGGACGGAGATTATGAGACGGTCAGAAATATTCATGAGACTCTGAATGATCTGATTGAACAGCACAAAGATGAGCCGGAACCGCTTGCGCTCGATGTGACGGAGATGAAGAAAGTATTCGAGCAGAGCGGGGTGGATGTGGAAAAGATGGAAAACTTCGACCGCAATTTTGAAGAAAACGCGGGAGAAAAGGCGTCTCTTCTGGCTACGAATATAGCGGAGACAAAGAAGTTTAACATTGAGACGCCGGACATTATCATTAAAGTAAATCCGGACCGGGCGGATCTTGTGGAGACGCGGATTATTGACGGCAGACAGTGTCTGGTGATTCCGGTGGATGACCACATTGAGGTAAATGGAATCAATGTGAGAACGATGAAAGTGAAAAACGGCCGGGATCAGGAAGATGGTGTAAGTGAAGAACAATAAAAAACGTCATAGAAGACAGATGCCGGACGGAGTGCCTGTGCCGGCGATGTCCAATAGATGAATTGGTATATATTATTCCGCGGGACAGACCCCGGGATCTGCTGTGAAAAGAACCCGGACTCTGCCCCGCGGATTTTTAAATCATGGAATTTCTTATATCTGATAAATCGACTTCAGCATATGAGTTCCGCTCTCTGTGCGGAACACCCTCTCGCAGAATGTCCGGATGGCTTCTTCGCTGTACTGAGATTCATCTGCGTTTACAAGGTAATCCGCCTCCAGCAGGATCTGGTAATCCGGGCCGTCCACGTTTTTATAGGTATGGTGATGGGAGACGAGATAGATGATCCTTTCTTCCATTTCCTGCGGAAGCCCGAATTCGGGCAAAAAGTTTCTGAGCAGATCCTCGCTTTCCGCCTCCTGATGATTTCCGCTTGTATTGCCGTATTTTTCCCGACAGAGCGGACATGCGATATCATGGACGATTGCCGCGATTTCAAGCGTGTCCTGAGTATGAGCGTCAAGTCCTTCCAGTTCTCCGATTGTTTTTGCGTAGGCATAGACTTTCAGAAAATGCCTTACGTCTGATTTATTTCCACGGTAAAAGTCAATCATTTTATTTACTATCTTTGCTTTTTCCATTTGAATGCCTCCTGCTGTAAGTAAATATGGTCTGAAGATGCGTTTTCTCCGTTCTGTGAGAAATATGCGAAAAGAATATCTTCACAACACGGGAGTGCTGCATCTCTGTCATTATAATATAAGTCTTTGTATACTTCAACAGATCTGACCGTCAGACATGGATTCCCATATTCTTTCACATTTACCTGCTTGACATTTGGTACGATATCGGACTATAATGGTACGAAATCAGACTTTTATGCTAAATGTTCGATTTGCAGAAACCTGAGGAGAACAATCAGCAGGCTGAAAAATAGATGAAATTGATGGAGGGAAAGATGAAATGGATAAAACAGAATCAGGCAGAGACGGGCAGTTCAAAGAGGTACAGGAGTTTAACCGCATGTACAAGGAACTGGACGATATGTATCACGAGATCGCGCTCACTCTGGGAGTGTCAGACGGAGAGTTTTCGGTCCTGTATGTGATCTGTATGCTTGGAGACGGCTGTCTGCAGCGGGATATCTGCAGGGAAGTGTTTATCAGCAAGCAGACGGTGAATTCTGCTGTGCGGAAACTGGAAAAGAAGAAACTGCTTTATCTGGAGGAAAAATCGGGGAGAGATAAGAAGATGCTTCTCACAGAAAAAGGAAAGCAATTTGCATACAGCCGGGTGCTTCCGGTTATAGAGATGGAAAACAGTGCTTTTATGCAGATGGAACCGGAAGAAAGGAAAGAGCTGCTGCGGCTGTCGTGGAAATATATGGATTATTTTAGAGAAAAAGAGAAGAAACTGCTGGAGGAGATGTTGTGAAAACGATATTTCGCTTTTTAAAACCATATGGAAAACTGTGTGTGTTTACGGTGCTGGTTATGATACTGGATGTGGCGGGCGGCCTTTTCGTGCCGCGGCTGACCGCGGATATGATTAATATCGGAGTGGAGAGCCGGGATCTTTCCTATATGTTCGAAAAGGGCGCAGCCATGCTTGTCGTGACTTTGATCGCGGGAGCGGGCGCGCTTGCGGGGAGCTGGCTGTGCGCGGATCTCTCTGCGAAGCTGGGGCGTGATATGCGCAATGCGCTCTATGAGAAGTCACTGGAGCTGTCCGAACATGATTTTGAACAGTTTGGCACGGGCTCCATGATTACCCGTACTTTAAATGACATTAATATTATACAGCAGTCGGTTGTCTGGTGTATTCAGATGGTGCTGCCTGTTCCTGCCGCCTGCATAATGGGAATTGTCATGGCGTTTGCCATTGATACTGTTATGGGATTTCTTCTGATCGGAATTACTGCTCTGATTATTGCTCTTGCCATTCTTGTGACAAGAAGAGCATCGGAGATCTTCGGACTGCTTCAGCGGCTTCTTGACCGGATGAATGTGGTGCTTCGGGAGAATCTTACGGGCGTTCGGGTAATCCGGGCGTTTCGGAAGGAAAAGGAAGAGGAAAAGCGGATGCGAAAGACATTCGAAGATTACGCCAGGACATCAGTGAGCGCGAATCTTCTGTTTGCAGGGCTGGAGAGTGCGGCTCTCTTTGTCATAAATATCTGCATCGTGGCAATTCTGTGGATCGGCGGCAACCGGATCGGCGCAGGATTTATGGAAATCGGAGATATTACCGCGCTTACGGAATACTCGATCCTGATCCTGTTCTACATTATTATGGCGCAGATGGTGATTATACTTCTTCCAAGATCCAGGGTGTGTCTGGGGCGCATTGAGGAGGTGCTCGGGAAAGAGCCGGAGATCAAGGACGGGACCATGGAACATGTCGTGGGAAATGCGGATGCGGTCTGCTTTGATCATGTTTCCTTCCGGTTTCCGGATGCGGATGAAAACGCACTTACAGATCTGAACTTTGTGTGCAGAAAGGGAGAGACCACGGCTGTGATCGGCGGGACGGGAAGCGGAAAGTCTACAATTGCTAAATTAATTCTTCGATTTCATGATGTGACGAAGGGGACGATTTCAGTCAACGGTGTGGATGTAAGGCACCAGACTCAGAGAGCGCTTCGGGAGCGTATTGCCTATGTGCCTCAGAAAGCATGGCTCTTTTCAGGAAGTATTGGGGATAATCTGCATGATGGGGATGAAAATGCATCCGGGGAGAAGATGCGTCATGTGCTTTCCGTTGCTCAGGCCGATTTTGTCAGTTCGCTGGCAAACGGCCTGGATGCTCATGTGGCCCAGGGAGGCACGAACTATTCCGGAGGGCAGAAGCAGCGGCTTTCCATTGCCAGAGCATTGATGAAGGATGCGGATCTGTATATTTTTGATGACAGTTTTTCCGCCCTTGATTTCAAGACTGATGCGGCGCTGCGTCAGGCGCTTCGATCTGAGGTGCGGGATGCGGCGGTTCTGATTATCGCTCAGAGGATTAACACAATCTTAAATGCAGATCAGATTATTGTTCTGGATGAAGGAAAGATAGCCGGAATCGGAAAACATGACGAATTGCTGAAAACCTGTCAGGTTTACAGGGAGATTGCGGATTCTCAGATGAAAGGAGGCGGTTCAAATGCAGGAAAATGAAGCATCAGTATTTGAGGATGAAATGGAATACGGCGTTCCTTCCAATGCATGGAGGACCGTCCGAAGACTGTGGGAGGCGATGGGAAGACAGAGAATCCGTCTGGTGATTGTAGCCGTATCCGTTCTGTTTTATACGGTTCTGTCTGTGGCGGCGCCTGTCTACAGCGCGGGAATTATTGACCTTCTGTGGCGGAAGATCCGCCTGGCCTGGGAGGAAGGAGTGACCTTCCGGGTATCCTGGAACAGCGGCGGCCGTGAAATAGTGATTCTGCTTGTGATTTACACGGCAACGGGAATTCTGTATACGTTTCAGAGTTTCCTGATGGCCAGTTTTGCGGAACGGCTCAGCCTGGAACTTCGGACGATGATCAGCAGGAAATTAAACCGCCTTCCCCTGGCGTTTTTTGACAATCACAGGACGGGAGAAGTGTTGAGTCGTGTGACAAATGATCTCGATAAAATGGCAGAAGTTCTTCAAACAGGTCTTTTGAAACTATTTACTGCGGTTGGAATGGTAGTTGGATCGCTGATCATGATGATGCGGTTTCATGTCGGACTGACCCTGATTTTTCTTCTCTTTACCGGGCTGTCCATTTTTTTCACCAGATTTTTTGCAGCGAAAACACTGCGATACGCTTCTCTGAGGCAGCAGGCGGTCAGCCGTGTCACCGGGCAGGTGGAGGAAGCCTACAGCGGACGCACTGTGATCCGGGCGTTCAACCGGGAAGAAAAAAGTGCCGGGGATATGCGGGAGGCCGTGGAAGAGCTGGCGCGGACTTCAAGAAATGCGGATTTTATGATGAATGCGGTTAATCCTTTTATCCGGTTTGTGAACCGGGTCGGCCAGGCTGCGATTGCTGTATTCGCGGGAAAGCTGCTGCTGGACGGTGTCCTGACTGTCGGAACATTTCAGGCCTTCTTTCAGTATGTGTATCAGGCATCGGAACCGCTGACAGAGGCCGCGTATATGGTGAATTCTCTTCAGTCTTCCATTGCCTCTGTGGAGAGAATCTTTGAACTGCTTGATGAGAAGGAGATTCGGAAGGATCCGGACGTATCCCGGATTCCGGAGAACCCGGGAGAGAAAATCGCGGTGGTGGGAAGTACGGGCGCAGGAAAGACCACGTTGATCAATCTGCTGATGCGGTTTTATGAAGTGAACGGGGGAAGGATTCTGCTTGACGGTACGGATATTTCTCTTATGTCATATGAAGGGCTGCGACGACATTTCGGCATGGTGCTGCAGGACACCTGGCTTTTTGAGGGAACCATTGCGGAGAATATTGCCTATGGCAGAACGGATGCCTCCAGGGATGAGATCGTTGCCGCTGCGAAAGCAGCGAGGGCGGACTTTTTTATCCGTACGCTGCCCCGGGGATATGATACGGTCCTTGGTTCGGACGCGGAGAATATCTCCGCCGGACAGAAACAGCTTCTGACGATTGCACGCGTCATGTTATGCAATCCGGCGGTGCTTATTCTGGATGAAGCCACTTCCAGTGTGGATACGCGGACAGAGATGGAAATTGGAAAGGCCATGCAGGAACTGATGAAGAGGCGGACCAGTTTCGTAATCGCCCACAGGCTGTCTACCATTGTGGATGCCGATCTGATTCTGGTGATGCAGAATGGAACTATCATTGAGAAAGGAAATCACAGAGAACTGCTGCAATCCGGCGGAGCATACGCTGATCTTTATAACAGTCAGTTCGCCCAGTGAAAAATAAATACCGGCAGAATTCTGTCATAATTCCCACAGGAACCGCATATATCAGAAACAGGGTGACTCGTGAGCCTTTGCGGCAGCGGAAACCCGCACCTGTAAATAAATGAAAAACAGCCAAACCCGCGGCAGCGGGACAATATAGAATATAGAACTGACGGGGTGATTTTTTTGATATATGTAGTGGAAAAAGGTGACACACTGGAGGAGATTGCGCAGAGAACGCAGATTCCTGTGGAGAAAATTGTTTATGACAATCAGCTTGAAGACGGAAACCGGCTGACAGAAGGGCAGGCGCTGCTCCTCCTGAGGGAAGGTGAGACCGGCGGATACGGCGGAGACCTTCGGATAGGAGGATACGCCTACCCTTTTATTGAGCCGTCTGTGCTGGAACAGGCCTTTCCGGCGCTGAATGAGCTTCTTGTTTTTTCCTATGGTTTTACGTTTGAAGGAGATCTGGTTCCGCCTCCACAGGATGAACAGTGGATGATTAACGCGGCATGGCAGCAGGGGATTGAACCGATGCTTGTGCTGACTCCTTTTTCAGGTGGCGCGTTTAACAATCAGCTGGTTAAGGTTCTTGTGGAGAATCCGGAGATTCAGCAGAAGGTGATCGATCAGCTCTATGTGACGGTCAGAGAGAAGGGCTATGCCGGGATTGACATTGATTTCGAGTATGTTCTTCCGGGAAACAAGGAGCAGTATGCGGCGTTCGCGGGGCGGGTGAGAGACCGGTTCAGCCCATATGGATACCGGGTATCGGTTGCCGTGGCGCCGAAGACATCCGATAATCAGATGGGAATTCTTGTGGAAGGGATTGATTACCGTCTTCTCGGGGAAAACGCGGACGCGATATTCCTGATGACTTATGAGTGGGGCTATACTTATGGACCTCCCATGGCGGTGGCTCCGCTGGATAAAGTGCGCCAGGTGCTGGAATACGCGCTGACTCAGATACCGGCGGAGAAGCTTATTCTGGGAATTCCCAATTATGGTTATGACTGGCCTGTGCCGTATGAGAGAGGACTGACCAGAGCGCGCACTATAGGAAATGTGGAAGCTGTGAATCTTGCGGTGAAAAACGGGGCGGAGATTCAGTATGCGCAGATCGCGCAGAGTCCATGGTTTACGTATGCTTCGGCGGGAATGAATCACGAGGTATGGTTTGAGGATCCCAGAAGCATCGAGGCAAAGCTGAATCTCGCGAGAGAGTATGGAATCGCCGGAGTCGGATATTGGAATCTGATGCGGCCGTTCAGGGCCAACTGGCTGATGCTTGGATGAATCAACTGGCAGATGAACGGATGAAATATTGACATCCGCGGAATTTTCTTCCACAATAAGAGACGATGAATAAAAACGGGAGATAATAGACAAAAGCAGCTGGAGGATACGCCGATGGATCAGAACAGGGATGTGATCATAATAAGTTTTACAGGAACCGGGACAAAACAGAACAGGGAACTCTGCAAAAAAATCCGGCGGGCCGGTCTGCGGTGCGCGGGTTATACGATAAAAAAGTATGCGGATTCGGAGATTCTGCCGCTCCCCGCTCCGGTGGGACGTTTTGCCGGGGAGGCGGGCGAGGGATGGGGAAGCCGGGATCTGGTATTTATCGGGGCGGCCGGGATCGCGGTGCGCGCCATTGCTCCCTGGATCAAGGATAAATTCACTGATCCGGCGGTTCTTGTCATGGACGAGAAAGGAAGATATGTGATCCCCATTCTGTCCGGACATGTGGGCGGAGCTGCGGCACTGGCGGACCGGATCGCGGCTCTGACCGGAGCACAGGCGGTTCATACTACTGCGACAGATGTACAGGGAAAGTTCGCGGTGGATGTATTTGCCCGGAAAAATCATCTTCTGATCACGGACAGAGATGCGGCAAAACGGATATCGGCGGCGATTCTGGATGGGGAGAAAGCTGCGTTCTTCTGTGATGTGCCGGAGAGTGATGTGTCTGGAGAGCTGCCGGAAGAGATCGTACTGTGTGAATCCGGGCGGGAAGCGGAAGCGTATCGGTGCAGAATTATTGTCACAGAAGGGAAAGAATGGGATGACTATATATATAAAAAAGAATTATCAGAAACTATTTTGATATTAAAACCCCGAAATATAATTGCGGGAATCGGCTGCAGAAAGGGAATTCCGGTGAAAAAGCTGGAAGACGGACTTCAAAGCGTGCTGGAGCAGCACGGACTTGATGTTGTGCAGGTGGAGGGAATCGCCAGTATTGAACTCAAGAAAGATGAGCCCGCCATTCTCGCTCTGACAGAGAAGTACAGGATTCCGTTTGTCACATATTCCACTGATGAGCTGCGGGAGATTTCCGGTGTTTCTGCCGGGTCTGATTTTGTGAAAAAGATAACCGGAGTGGACAATGTCTGCGAGAGAGCTGTGCTGAAATATCTTGGCGATGAGCAATACGGCAGTTGTGATGGAAAACTGATACAGGAAAAATGCATCCGCGATTCCATGACTGCAGCTCTTGCCATGCGCAGAGTCCGGATAGAATTCTGACGTGGCTGGCGACAAGGTTTGACCGCGGCACGTCAATATGGCATAAATGAAATGAATACGGTACTGGGAGAAAAGCCCCCTGTGCGGATATCCACACAGAGGGCTTTCCCTGTACTATAGAAAACTGTTGAAATGAGGTGCTGTGCTGCCTGATTAGAATTCGGACTGAAGCGCGTCATATCCGGTTTCTTTTGTACGGATTCGCATCGCACTTCTGATCTCGTAACTGAAGATCTTTCCGTCGCCTACATCTCCGGTGTAGGCGGCAGCCTGAATGGCGTCAATTACTTTTTTCTCCCATTCTTCTGAAGATACAACAATCTCGAATTTTACCTTTGGTTTCAGATAAATATCTATCTCAGCTCCGCGGACAACTTCTTTATATCCGCGCTGTGTGCCACATCCCATGATCTGGCAGACTGTAATGCCGTTTACCTGTATTTTGTTAAGAGCGTCTTTGACCTCTTCATATTTCTCTTCTCTGACGATAGCTTCTACTTTGATTAACATAGTCTGTTCCTCCTATCCTTTCCTATTATATATAGAATACCTCGGTTTAGTCAAAACCGTTGAAGGACGGGTAAGCACTTTCTCCGTGCTGTGACATATCGAGCCCGACCATCTCATCCTTCTCGTCGACACGAAGCTTCGTGAAGATCCGGATGATGCCGATGCAGATCAGAGAACCGACTACCGCAACAGCGATCGTCACAAGAATACTGATTATCTGAGCAACGAAAAGTCTTGTCTCACCGAATACGAGACCATCCCACTGAGCGACAGAGTTGATGGAGCTCTGTCCGAACAGTCCTGTTGCGATTCCGCCCCAGATACCGCCGATTCCATGACATCCGAATGCATCGAGAGAGTCATCGATTTTCAGTTTCTGTTTAACAATGTTCATCGTACCGTAGCAGATCGGGCTTACAAGTGCGCCGATGATAAAGGATGCCCAGATCGGAACAAAACCAGCTCCCGGTGTGATTGCGACAAGTCCGACTACAAGACCTGTGGATGCACCAACCAGTGTCGGCTTTCCGTCTTTGATTGTATCGATCAGCATCCAGGACAGCAGAGCGGTTGCTGCTGAG
>CALWBC010000077.1 GCA_944375755.1 uncultured Mediterraneibacter sp.
CTCATTCCCATCACTCTGCGCATACACCATCTCCTCAAAAGGCAGTTTTCCCTCCAGCACAGCCAGCCCGGAATCCGCGGACGCTGTCATGTAGAGCACACGGAAATATACTCTTCCTGTCACTCTCACGTAATTTTCCACCGGCCGGATCTCCTCCGTTCTCAGCTCCGCGTCCGCGTGAACCACGCGCAGCACGTCCCCTTTCTGTTCCGGGACATTGTAATCTTCATCCAGGTGAAACTGGTCAAAAATACTTTTTCCCTCCTGCGTATAATGAACCGCTTTTCTGATAAGCTCCATCTCTCTCCTCCTCACTCAAATACAACTTCCTTGCCGATATCTTCCGTCTGTACTACCACATACGGATAGGTGTCGGCATCTTCCGTCTCTTCCCCGTTCCCGGGCCCCAGCAGATCCGTCCGGATAAGAATGGCGTTCTCCGTCTCACAGAGTTCTTTTACGGTCACACTGTATCCGGACGTCTCCCGCTTTCCATATCCCCGCGCAATATAAAGACTTCCCTGATCCGCATATGTCATCCAGAAAGGATCGGCTCTCGCCTCGCTGATCCGTTCCTTCAGTTCTTCCGGAACATCTTCCTTATCTAATACGGTAAACTCCAGATCCCGCAGTTTCTCCTCCGTCTGAATCCTTGTCACACACCCCGGAAGAACCGTGGCTCCCAGCAGCAGAAAAATCAGGCAGAATACCCGCACAAAACCTGCCGGATATCTTCGCCTCCTTCCAGGCTGCCCGCATACCGCAAACAAACACATCTTCCTGTCCCTGTATGATATTTCCCTATATTCATATGCGGGCCGGAAGGTACTTATTCCTGGCAGTTTCCGCTGTTCTTAACAAAACTTTCCTGTATTTCGCTTGTGTTTTAAATATGCCGGCTGTATAATAATTGAGGAATAACTACTGCCTGTGCGGTCAGGCGGCGCCCTCTCCTTCATTAATTTGAACCGGAGAGGGTATTATTTACGAAAAAAAGAATTTGAGGATCTGCGTATGTTTCGATTTATCTGCATTGTAGTTTTTGTAATTTTATTTCTGATTCTGACGATTCCGGTTCTCTGTGTGGAATGGATCGTCGGCAAGTTTAATCCCCACGCGCGGGACATCAGTTCTCTGCGAATCGTGCAGTGGGCCTTTCGTGTGATTCTGAAAATGACCGGTGTCAGCACAACCGTCATCGGAGAGGAAAATGTCCCTGATGAAGCGGTTCTTTTTATCGGAAATCACAGAAGTTATTTTGATATTCTCCTGACCTACAGCCGCTGCAGGCGTGTGACAGGATATATCGCCAAAAAGGAGATGGAGCGCTATCTTACTCTGACCACGTGGATGAAACGGCTTCACTGCCTGTTCCTTGACCGCAAAGATCCGAAGGAAGGATTAAAAACCATTCTTCAGGCCATTGACGATATTAAACACGGGATTTCCATCTGCGTGTTTCCTGAGGGAACAAGAAACAGGGGCGAGGAGCTGAGTATGCTTCCGTTCCGCGACGGAGCGCTTAAGATCGCGACCAAAACCGGATGCCCCATCATCCCGATCTCCATGAATAACACAGCTGAAATCTTCGAGAATCATTTTCCGAAGATAAAAAAGACCCATGTGGTCATTGAATACGGGAAACCGATTTATCCGAACGAACTGGATAAGGATACGAAACGCCACATCGGAGATTATGTGGAGAATGTAATCAGAGAGACCATTCACAGAAATGCAGAACTGGTATAAAAATGACATACAAAAGCCGCTGTCGCACGATTTTGTGACAGCGGCCCTGTTTTTATTCCGACAGTTTCTCCAGCTTCCGGTTGATATACATATTCAGCACAATGGCGATGCCTTCCACAGGCAGAGCAATCAGTATCACCCACACGGGAACCGTCATCTCCAGCCGAACTCTCATAAATATCGTAACAACAAGATAAATCGCACCCACAAGCTGGATGAAATCGAGAACTCGCTTCTGCTTCTCTTTCAGACGTCTTCTTTCCGTAAACTTCTCCGTGTGCAGAGACAAACTGTCAAACGAAACGCCTTTCCTCTCCTCATCCGAGATCAGTTCATCCATACTGATATGAAAAATTTCCGCTATCCGCTCCGCCATATCCAGATCCGGCGTCCGCGCCCCGCTCTCCCAGCGGCATACAGTCTGCCTTGAAACGTACAGCTGATCCGCCAGCTGCTGCTGTGTGAGTCCTTTCTCCTCTCTCAACTTTCTGATATTCTCACCTAATGTCATATAATCCGCCTCCCTGTTCTGTGATACGCGGTACATTTCCTGCACCCGCCTTTCCCGTCCGCAGGAAATTTATCGCCCATCTCCTGTCCTGATATCATCATATACCGCAGACAGACCTGTGGGAAGTCCGATACCGGATTTCGGCTGTTTCCATTTTGGTAACACCCCTGTTCCTATCTTATAACAACCTGAGCCGCGAACACAGCCGCAATCCCAAAGATGACACTGAGGACAATATACAGCAGCGCTGTGGCAGGACTGCCGTTTTTGATCAGATCCGTGCTTTCCAACGCAAAGGAAGAAAACGTCGTAAAGCCTCCGCAGATTCCGATTCGCAGAAAAGAGATCA